>JBKDSY010000176.1:0-4453 GCA_046340755.1 Cyanobacteriota bacterium | reverse complement strand
TCTTGGCCCAAGCTCCACCAGGTTGAAGTTGCGCTCCACAAAGGGAGCCATGCGCAGCAGCACCACCATCTTGGCCCGCTCATCGAGAGCGGTTGGCTCCAAGCCGATGGAGCGGATCAGGAAGTCACGCCACTCCTAGGTGGTGAAAGCAGCTCGGCCCTTGGCCAGGATCCCCAGCACGTTGGGGTTGGACATCTGGATCGGCCGGAGCCCAGCGATGCGGAACGGCCTCCCGTTGCGCTCCTGGGCGATGACCGGGTCGTACTCCAGTACCACCTCGGCATAGAAGCCATCGGTGAGCATGCGCTCGTTGGCGCGCACCAGCTCGTCGTCGATCTGGGCGTCCTTGATGGCGAGGCTGGGTACCTCTGCCGCATAGGAATCGCTGCGGGTGTCGAGCCGGGGCCGCACGATGTCGATGATCTTGACGCTACCCTGATCACGGTGAGCGGGCCTTGAAGAGCTCCTCCTCGCCAGTGCGCACCGTGCGCCCCTGGAGCTGTTTTTCCACGATCTGTAGACCTTCTTCGATCTCGGCTGGCTCGGTGGTGGCGCAGTAGCGACCCAGGAGGAACTCCACCACGTAGGTGGGCACTGGGTACTGGCGGGAGTATTAGCGCACCAGGTCCTTGCGGACCAGGAAGCCATCGAAAGCCTTGGCACCGAGCTGGTCGAGATGGTCCATCTCGCCGGTGACAGGTGGTGTGGTGGTCATGGCAATACCTCCAGCTGCAGCAGCGATGCTGCTTGCTTGAGTCGGCGGTCAAAACAGGCGAAGGTCAGAGGTTGTTCCGTGCTCTGGCCGAGTTCTTGGGCCGCTGCCAGTTGCACGCTGTCGAAGCCACGGAGAGCGAAAACATCGGCGAATCGGCCAGCTGTTTCAACGAGCCGCTGACTGACCTCGACAATCGTGAACTGATCCCAGCGATGGATCAGTTGCTGACGGGCCTGTTCGATGTCATCTCCACTGATCGGATCTTCTCTCTGACGGCGGGCCATGCCCGCCATGGCCTCTGCCCAGGTGATCCGACAGACCGCAATGGCTTGAGCGTGCGAGCTGCTCTCCACCATTTGATCTGAGCCGGGCTCACTGATCAGCAACTTAATCAGGGCACTGGTGTCGCAGAACAGGATCACCAGTTCAACCCCGATCTTCCATCACGATTTCGCTGACGAGTTTGCCCTGGCCACGCAGCTTCACAGGTGGAGGGAACTCTGGCTTTTGTCCATTCCAGCTGACGATCCCTGCGTCAATGGCCTTCTGCAGGGGGTTGGCATCCTTGGAATCTGGCTGCCTGATGCCTGTGATGCGGGCGATCGGCTTGCGATGGGAGGTGACCTCCACCACCTCGCCGGCCTGCACCCGGCCAAGCCATTCGGAGAGATGGGTTTTGAGATCCCGCACCGAAACCTGGCTTGCGACTACTTCAGACACGCCTGATCCTCCATTTGCGACCACTTTAGCCGCCTCCCACCACGGTGCGGCGTTGGGCGATCACGCGGCCATCAGGGCTTAAGAGCACCGCTACCACCGCAGCTCCCACCAGCTCGTTATCTTCCACCAGCAGGCGGGCGCCGCCATCGTCGACCGGTTTGGCTGCGGTGGCTACTGACGGGCCGCCAGCGGCTTCTCGGCGCAGGTCGGCCGTCATCCCCGCAGCTCCGCCGCTCACTTCCAGGTTGCAGCGCAGGCCCTTCCAGCTGATCTCCGTGATGGCGGCTGCGGGGGCGCTGCTCGACCCGCCAGAGACCACCAGCACAGGGGTCAGGCACTCCTGCAAGCTGATGCCGCCGTGGGCATAGGAGAAGCTGCCGCCTGTGTTGAAGCAGGCAGCACCGATGGGGGTGGCGAACTGCTCGCTGGGGTTCCAGCTCCAAGCGGCGGAGGGCACCGGCACCTGGGAAACACCCTTGATGGCGGCGCAGCGGGCCCACTTGCTGGCGGTTAAAGCTTGGGGCAGCTCAGCAGTGGGCAGGCCATCGGGGCAGAACAGCCAGCCGTGGTCAATGACGACCTTCACGGAGCGCCAACCGGCATCCAGCAGCTTCTGGATGCGCAGAGCCAGCCGTTCGATCTCGTCCTGAATGACCCGTTGCAGGTCGTTCTTCAGTTGATGGCCACGGTGATCGAGATTGCCGATCTCCAGCCAGCCATGCCCCTCTGGTCTCACGGGGATGTTCAACACGTCATCACCCAGAACCGTGTAGCCCGCAGCGGTGAGGGCCATGCGCAGCTCGACGGCACTGGTGGGCTTGCCTGAGTGGAAAGACGGAGCAAAGTCTTCCGGCAGGGCTTGTCCCTGGATCTCTCCGATGAGGGGCGTGATGGCGGGCTTGGCCGTGGTGGTGACCGTGGGCAGACCCGCCCAGCGGGTGGTGAGGCTGTCCGTGAGGCCCATCGCCTCCAACTCCTTTTGGACCTGCCACACCTCATCTCATCCTAAGCAAACAATGATGGCAGAACGAGTTCACGAGAGCCTGAGACTTTAACTCTCCCTGTAGGGTTTATCCGGAAACATCATGCTTTCAGCGCCAGCTGAGAAGATGAGGCTGAAGCCACAGGAGAAAACGATTCAGTCTTTTAAGAATGAAGAAGAATTGATCCAGATTGCCTGGACGCTTACTGTCTGTTGACCGTGAAAAAGGCGCTGAAAAAGACCACATCTTTCAATTTCTGAAACGATCAACACATGCAGAGCGTGAATCTGTTCACAACGCGATCCGCCCGGATCTCATTGACTTCTGCTACCAAAACTCTGCGGATTGCCCCAGTACGCCTAGCAAGCCAGCAGAATCGCGAGCAACAGCCCCTTTCCCGAGCATCCCTCTCCGTGAGCCTCTTAGAGCTGGACAACACGGGATCACCCCACTCCAGCCCAGGCCCCAGGACAGCCGTCGCGGCCTCGGATCTGGATCTGGCCCTGACCGCTCAGATCGTCGTGGCCTGTGCCGGTGAGGGCGGTGAGGATCCCCGGCTGGGGTGGTGGCAGACGGATCTGGCGTCGGAATTTGGCGGGGAAGACCTGCTCAGGCGGCTCCTGCCCCGGACCTGGCCGTGGGCCGTGTTGCAGGCCGTGAGGGAGGCTGCCCGGCGCAAGGACGAGCAGCTGCGGGGCAAGGCCAGCGATCCCGACCAGCTGGTGACCCTCTACCGCTTCGGGTTCGAGCTGGATGAGCAGATCGAGGAACGCCTGCAGTTCCATAAGCGCAGCGGCCTCCCTCCCGGGGAAGCCCTGCCTGGCCTGGTGGAGGTTCTCGGGAGTACGCTCCACCAGAGCTGGAACAAGGATCAATTCCAGGAATGGGTTGAGGCCCATGGACCCGTGCAGGCCGAGGCCGTGCCCACCGGTCGCCTGCTGAAGGGGGCCATGCCCGCCGGCCTGGATCGCCGCGTGGCGCAGCTGGTGGCAGCGCTGGCACCTCTGGCCGGCAGCTACTCCCTGCCGCACTTCCGGGTGAAGCCATGAGCAAGGTGGCCGCAAGCAAGACGATCGCCAGCAAGACGAGCCTGGCGGCAGCGAGCCAGCCAGCTGCGACGGGCCAGCCGGCGCCGCGGAAAGCAAGGGCCCGCCGGACTCCAGCTGCCAAGCCACCAGCACGCCCCAGGGAGGAAGGCCGACTTCACACGCGTGTGCTCAAGTGCACGCTGGAGACCGCCAACTCGCGCATCTTCTGGGCGGAGAGTGCCTCGCGGCAGTCCATGCAGGCGGAGGTTGCGTTCGAGGCGGGGTGGTTCGGCCATCGCAGCCTCACCCGGCTGCGGGAGCTGCTGACGAATCTGCGGGCCCGCTATGAGGCGTTTCCTTCAGCGCTGCAGGTGCTCCGCAGCTGGAAGGGCATGGGGGGCGACACCCAGAAGCTGATCTGCCACTGGCATCTGCAGCTCAGTGATTCTCTCTACCGCCAGTTCAGTGGAGCCTTCCTGCCGGACCGGTTGCTGCAGGGACAGCCCACGGTGAGCAAGCAGCAGGTGGTGACCTGGCTGGGGGAGGCCGGCGGAGGGCGCTGGTCCGGGAGCACGCGCCTCCAGCTGGCCAGCAAGCTCCTGACGACGGCCCACAGCGCCGGCCTGATCCAGGGCAAGCGTGATCCACGGCCGATCGTCTTCCCGCTGGTGCCCGATGACGCGCTGACCTACCTGCTGCACCTGCTGCGGGAGGTGGACTTCGAGGGGACAGTGCTGGCAAACCCCTATCTGCGCTCCGTGGGCCTGGAGGGCAGCCTGCTGAACGATCGGCTCAAGCGCTTGCCGGACCTGCGCTATGGCCGCCAGGGTGATCTGGTTGACATGGGCTGGAACCACCGCGACCTGTCGGCATGGGCCGCCCACGCCGGTCTGGGCGAGCTTGAACAGCGGGAGCTGGCGGTGGCATGACGAGCACCCTGCCTCTGTTCAACACAGCCAACAGCAGGGTGCGAGAGGCCATCGAGGCCCTGCGGCGCGATCTCATCG
>JBKDSY010000175.1:0-3923 GCA_046340755.1 Cyanobacteriota bacterium | reverse complement strand
GCTTCCTCAAGGCCATCCCCGATGGTCGTTACCGCCGTGGGGTGCGCTACCAGCAGTGGTTCCTGCTGCTGGTGGCGGTGCTGGGGATCCTGAGCGGCTGCCGCAGTTCCCGTGATCTCGAGGCTTTTGCCCGGCGGCATCGAGAGCAGTTGAACCAGGCGCTGGGGCTGACCTTCAAGCGCTGGCCCTCTGATGCCACCTTCCTCTACCTGTTCAACAAGGCCCATCTGCAGGAGTTTGGCCAGGTGCTTCAGGCCTGGATGATCAGTCAGATCCCAGGTGGGAGGGAGGGTTTGGACCAACTGGTGTGTGACGGCAAGACCTTGCGGGGCTCTGCGGTGGAGGCGGAAGACGGCAGTCACCGGTTTGTCGCCCAGGTGACGGTGTATGCCCGGGCCCTTGGCGTCGCCCTGGCTCAGACGACCTACGACACCGGCGAATCCAGTGAACGGGCAGCCCTCAAGGAGCTACTGAGCACCCTGGAGCTGGAAGGCGTGCTGATCCAGGCGGATGCCCTACACACCACCCGCCCGTTTTTCAGTGGTGCCTGGAGCAGGGGGCCGACGTGCTCCTGACCGTGAAATCGAACCAGAAGACCCTCTACCGGCAGATCCAGAGCCAGTTCCAGGGGAAGCGCCACATCCCTTTCACGGCAAGCGATCACGAGAAACGACACGGCCGTGACACGCTCTGGGAGCTATCGGCCAAGGAGGCGCCGGAGCACATCAAGGAGAACTGGCCGGGCAGTGCCTGGATCGTGGAAGTGATCACTGACACCCTGACGGCAGGCGGCAAGCGCACCGTGAGACGTCACCTGTTCCTCACCAGCATCCGCACCACGCCAGACGCCCTGCTGCGCCTGATCCGCCAGCGCTGGAGCATTGAAAACGAGTGGCACTGGGCCCGTGACGCTCAGCTCGGCGAGGACGCCCACCGCTACGCAAACCGAACCGGTGCACCGGTGTTCTCATTCCTGCGGACGGTGGTCATGAACCTGCTGCGGCGTGGTGGCTACCGCTCGATTCGCCAGGGCCTGCGGGAGCTTGCCTACGACATCAAAGGAATACTGGCCCTTGGAGGCGTGCCAACGCCTGCCACTTCGACTTGACCGTACTTTTAGGCAGCCCTGACAGGGTCACAGACCGGCCCATCCTTTGCCACAGCTGAATCCTGGGGGAGGTGAACAGCCAGCCCCGGCTGAGCCAGGGCTGCTCCTCCTGAGTTACACCACTCCAGGGGACGCTGCTACGACGGAAGCCTCAGGCGAGCCCCCCCGCCGCCATCACCTCCAACCCATGAATCCCCTCATAAAAGAGGTAAGCGGAAAACAGCAGCGCCAACACCCCCACCAGGGGCTCGGCCCGATGCTGCAGCCAATCCTCTAGGCGCTCGATCGCCGCACGGATGCCCCCCCGGCTGCCGATCCAGGCCAGGGGCGGCAGAAGTAGAAGGGAGCTGGCCATCAGGGCGTAGAGGCTCGTGAGCTCCAGATCAGCCGAAAGCCCGGGGTGGTTGATCAGCATCAGCCCGGCCTCCTTGAGATAAAACACCAGGTTTTCCGGCGTCAGCAGGGCACCGGCCGCGCCGATGGCCACCAGCACCCCATCGCTGAACTCCGGCAGCCGGCCCATCAAGCGCAGGGCCATGCCCTCCTCGCCGATGGTGGCCTGGGGGGTGAGCTGGTAGAGCCCCAGGGCCAGCAGGCCCCCGGCCCCCACCAGATCAATCAGCACCTGCTCCCGCTCCCCGTGGGCCAGGCTCACCGCGAAGTGACTGCCGAGCAGCAGCAACATCGCCACCGCCAGCACGTTGGCCAGGGTCCAGCCGAGCACGTAGGCGAAGGAGCGGCGCAGGGGCGCCCGGCCCAGCAGCAGCAGGGTCACCACGCCGATGTGCAGCGGGCTGAAGGCGATGCCGATGCCAAACAACGACGACTGGGTGAACAGGCCTGGGCTCATGGGGTGCTGTGCCGCAGCGGCAGAGTTCGCGCAAGCTACACAGCATTCACACCCCACCGTCAGCGACACACCGGGCCACCCGGGAGGGAATCAGGGCCGGGTGGTCCAGTCGGCGGCGTTGAGGGAGGGAAACAGGCCGTCTTCCCGCTCCACCGCGCGCACCCACTCCGGCTTGAGCGGCGTGTGGTTTTCGATGGCATCCATCAGCCGCCAGAAGCGATCCAGGTGGCGATGGATGCGCTCCCTCGCCAGGCCCGTGGTGGTGCCCGCCCGCAGGATGAAGCTCCAATCGGAACTCTGGGCCAAGAGCAACTCACGGCCCGCCTGGGTGAGCCAGCGCCGTTGCTCCGCGCTGCCCACGCCCCGGTTCACCCGACGCACCATCGCCCGCGACGCCCGCTGCCACTCCGGCACCACCCAGGCGTTGCTGTCATTCAGCCAGTAGTCGTGGTAGCCCCCCTGGCCCCAGCTGGAGGGGGAGGGGTGGCACACCTGCAGGGGCCGGCCCTCCGCCAACACGTCTCGCAGATGGGTGAAGGCCAACTCCTGCGCCGGGCCCTGACGGAACAGTTCACCAAGAAAGCTGGGCCCCTCAAACCACCAATGGCCAAACAGCTCCGCATCAAAAGGAGCCACCAGCAAGGGCGGCCGCTCGATCGTGTTCGTCAGCCCATGCAACTGCTCCACCCGGCTTTGGATGTAGAGCGCCGCATGCTCGGCCACGCGGGCCTGGGCCTGAAGGGGGCCGTAGGGCTGCTTGTGCTCCAGGGGGCACCCCTGGGCCGTGACCCGGTGCAGCTTCAAACCAAGGGGGCGCCGGGTGCGGATGCCCGCGGCGTGGAGCCGCTCCTCCGGCAGATCCCAGCCCAGGTCTCGATGGAATTCCCGATACAGGCCATCCCCTGGATAGCCCTGGCTGGCGCTCCAAACCGGCAGGGTGGAGGCGCTGTCGCGGCCGAAGAAGGCCACCCCGGCGGGTGAACAGATCGGCGCATACACCCCGTAACGGGGGCGGGGCTGGGCGTGGAGCAGCCCGTGGCCATCCAGGAGGCTGTAACGCAGGCCACTGCCCATGAGCAGCTGGTCCAGGCCTTCGTAGTAGGCGCATTCCGGTATCCAGATGCCTAGGGGGCGCTCCCCCAGCAGGCGCTGGTGCTCTCGCACGGCGGTGAGCAGTTGGGCGCGCACGGCCTCGGGGGAATCCCGTAGCAGCGGCAGGTAGCCGTGGGTGGCGGCACAGGTGATCAGATCCAGCACGCCCACCTGCTGCAGCCGGCGGAACCGCTCCAGCAGCCGCCCCTCACAGGCCCGCCAGTCTTCGGCGACGCGGTCTAACTCCTCGCCCAGGGCCGTGGCGGGCTCCTGCAGCTCGGCCGGGGCGTCGCTGAGGAGATCCCGCCGCACCTTCAACCAGACGGGAAATCCCCGGTTCAGAGCCTCGTCACTGAGAAGCGAAAGCAGGGTGGGGGAGAGACCCACCGTGAGCCTGGGGCGCTGGGCCGGGTCGGCATGGGCGGCCTCCAGGGTGCGCAACAGGGGGATGTAGCACTCCTGAAGGGCCTGGAAATACCAGTCTTCCTCCAACGAGCCGGCCTCCCCTGAGCGCACGTAAGGGAGATGGGCGTGGAGCACCAGGGCCAAAGCTCCTGCGGCCATGGAGATCCTGCGGTGTGGGAACTTTACGGCTCCGGGGGCCAGCCCCAGCCTTCCCCATCGCCGCGGCCCGGCTGGGGCGCTTCCGCTGGGTGGGAGGCCCGGCCAGCCGTGCCCTTACAATGGATCCAACTCATAGTCAGTCCGCTTTACACCCTCCTTGTCTCCAATGGCCCGCGATCCTGGCCGCGTTCTGATCTTCGACACCACGCTCCGCGACGGTGAGCAATCCCCCGGGGCCAGCCTCAACCTGGAGGAAAAGCTGGCCATTGCCCAGCAGTTGGCTCGGCTCGGCGTCGACATCATCGAGGC
>JBKDSY010000174.1:0-4157 GCA_046340755.1 Cyanobacteriota bacterium | reverse complement strand
AGCCTTTATTGAAGCCGCAAAACACGAGGGCTTGGTCATCTGTTGGATCCCCATCGAAGCCAGCAAC
Source organism: Cyanobacteriota bacterium (assembly GCA_046340755.1). Classification (GTDB taxonomy): domain Bacteria; phylum Cyanobacteriota; class Cyanobacteriia; order PCC-6307; family Cyanobiaceae; genus Cyanobium. The sequence goes on along the minus strand of JBKDSY010000174.1, from coordinate 4,090 downwards.
CACGAACATACAGCCCTAAAGCACTATCAATCCGTCCACGACCCAGCCAAGCCATTGGCAGGGCTATCCCGCAGCCAACGCAAGCAGGCCCTGGTTGAAATCAGCGACAAGATCTTCGCTGCCATGAAGGGAGATGACCCTGATTCATGACTCCTACGCCGGAATCAGCCCATTCGCTGGTATATGTTTCCTGGAACAAAGACTGTCTCATTTCCAAGAAAGCATGGGGTTTATTGAAGTCCCATTGCTTGGGCTTCCATGACACCCCGGAGTTCCGCTGCGTGGACCGTGACGACCTGTCCGTGCTTTACCCGCGAACTCCCTTGGACGACCTGCTCGGAACGTTTCGCCTGGTCATCGTCCTGCTCAGCGCAACCCATGCATTATCACCTGGCTGGTGGGTGGATGAGGTGAAGCGCCTGCTGATTCCAGCCTTTGAAAGGCGATTGTTTTGGCAGCAGATTGAAGACTTCACCGTCACAGACGACCTTGCATCGATCACACCTCTCCTGTGGTATGGCAGCCAGTGGTCAGAGAAGAATCTCAAGAGATCCACTTTAGAAGCCTCGAAACGAATCAAAGCCGAATGGGAGCAGACACCAACCTTCTCCCACTCCCTGCCCACTCCGCCGGCGACACCTTCTCAGGCAGCTGACGCCCCCGAACCTGGCCTCCCGATCAGTCACGTCGCCCTGGTGATCCAACCCACGTTGGAGGTCGTTCAATCGAAGCCCCGTTACACCTTTTCCCTTTATCACCGCCACCACGACGACGAGCACTACAACCTGCTGCCTCACCATGGCGAAGCCCGCGGCTCCTATCCCTTCCCCTGGGCCTCCGGAGCTACAGCCTCACGGGAGCCCCAAGCACAAGCCAGCCTGGACGAGGATCCGCCAAGAGAAGACCATCAGCCATTGATGGAGCCGCAGGTTTGCCCCGTGCTCCTCCGCTTACTGGAGTGGGCCCAGCGGCAAGACAGCGAGTTCATCCTGGAAATCTTTGCTCCCCATGCCTTGCTCCATCTCAACTGGGGCGACCTGCTCGCCCCACCCACGCAGGAGCTGGAACCCCTTGTGCAGGCCCATCCCTTCCTGCTGCGGTCATCAGATCGACTGGGGAAGGATTACCAATCCAAAGCGCAGCGCCTGCGACAGAAGTGGGAGCAGCTGAAGTCGCCCAACAGCTCCTGGAGCTGGGTGGATGGCGACACCTTCCAACCCATGGATTGGAGCAAGGTCTTGTCGGCACCCCGTCAAGTGGCCATTCAACGCTCCACCCCATTGGCCGAGCATGGACGGAAGGATTGGTTGAGAGCAGTCGTGCGCTCGATGGTGCCCCTGGCCCTCTGGCCGCACCCCTCCACCCCACCAACCAGCCCCAAGGACACACCAAACGCCGCCACGGTTGCCTCCCACAGCGAAGACCCCCATACCAAGGTCCTGGCTCTGTGCCAGCAAGCCCTTCAGGGCTGCCCACCCCAGTCGGGCTCCCAAGAACCGGATCTCGACCAACTGGCCCAGCTCCGCTTTGCCAACCAAGCGGAAGACCTGAAGCACTACGCCATCCTGGTCGACCACCCCAGCCGGCGACCGCTCCTCGACGACGCCGACCCCTTCCAATCCTCCCCGCCACCCAACGATCTGCTGATCTCCTGTTGACCATGGCCAACTCCAGTCTCCCCGCTTGGGATCTGTTCACCAACGACGGACCTCCGCGCCCGCGCCAGGACCCACCTCCCATGCCCCCTTGGCGCCAGCGGGCCCTCCCCGAAGGAATCCAGCCCCTCGACACCCCCGAGGCGACCCACTCCAACACCGAGCAACGGGGCCGGGCCTTTCGCCTCCCCCGGGACGGCGAGCGGCTCAGCGACGCGGGCGAGCGGGTGCGCCTGGCCGTGAACGCCGCCATCCATCTGCGGCGGCCCCTGTTGGTGACCGGCGATCCGGGCACCGGCAAAACCAGCCTGGCCTACGCCATCGCCTGGGAACTGAACCTGGGCCCAGTGTTGCGCTGGTCGATCACGCCCCGCACCCAGCTGCGCGACGACGGCCTGTTTCGCTATGACGCCATCGCCCGCCTCCAGGATTTCCAACTCAAGATCCAGAACCCCGTGGCCGACTACATCCGCCTCGGCCCCGTCGGCACGGCTTTTCTCCCCTGGGCCCGGCCCCGGGTGCTGTTGATCGATGAGATCGATAAATCCGACATTCAACTGCCCAATGATCTGCTCAGCCTCCTGGAGGAGGGCAGCTACGACATCGAACCGCTCGTGCGGGAGGCCGACCGGGCCCGACGCGCGGCCAAGCAAGACCACAAGCAGCCCCCAGACGCCATCGACGCGACCGTGCGCACGGCGGATCGGGGGGGAGAGGCCACCGTGCGAGACGGCCTGGTGCAATGCGGCCAATTTCCCATCGTGGTGATGACCAGCAACCGGGAACGGGACTTTCCCCCCGCCTTCCACCGCCGCTGCATCCGGGTGGAGATGCCCCGCCCCTCCGATCCCGACACCCTCCAGGCCCTGGTGCTCGCCCATTTCCATCCCCAGGCCGCCACGAGCGGAGAGCCCCATCCCTTTGTCGCCAACGCCCCCGTGCCGGAGGAAATCGCCACCTTCCTGAACCGCGACGCGGAGAAAGGCGGCGACCTCGCCACCGACCAACTGCTCAACGCCCTCCACCTGCTCACCCTGGAGCAGCGCCAATGGCAACCGCCCTCACCCAACGACACGGAGTCGTTGCGACAGATCCTCTACCGGGGCCTGCGCGAGCCCGACCGCGATGGCGACGGCTGACCCGCCATCCACACCACCCGTCGAGCCCACGGCGCACTTGGCGGAGGCCCTGGGCTGGATGGTCGAGCACGCCAGGCCTGCTCCCGGTGAGGAGGGTCCAGGGCCGCTGGAGCTGGCGGAGGTGCTCTGGCTGGCAAGCCGCCTCCCGCCCCGCCCCGCTCCCAGGCGCCGCCCCTCCCCGGCACGGCTGGCCGAGCCCACACCCATGCCCCCCGCGCCGCAGCCCCTGCCGCAGCCCCTGCCGCAGCCCCTGCCCGAACAACCAGAGCCGCAAACCCCCAAGCCCACAACTCCGCAGCCTCCGGATCCTTCCCTGCCCACCCCCTTCCCCGACGGGGCGCGGCAGCCGGAGGACCCCCTTTTACCCCTGGCCATGCTCCCCGATGCCAAGGATCTGACCACGGCCCTGGAGGGATTGGGCTTGCCAGGGCGTCTGCGCAGCGAGGCGCCCCTGGGTGATCGCGCCAAGCTGCTGCGGGCCCTGGCCCCCCTGCTCCGCCGCCAGCCCGATCCCCGCCACCTCCGCCTGGATGAGGAGCGCACCGTGGAGCTCTACGCCGACACCCGCCTGCTGCAGCCGGTGATGGTGCCCTGCCCCGGGCCCGCGTTCGACGAGGTGGTGGTGATGATCGACGGAGGCGTGTCGATGCGGGTGTGGCAGCCCCAGGCGGAGGAATTGTGCGTCGTGTTGGCCTCCAGCCAGGTGTTTCCGCGGGTTCACTTGCAGACGCTCAACCCCGAGACGGTCACCCCCGCGGAGCCCCGTCCCGGGGAGCCCCGGCGGCGGGCGCCCCTCCCGCCGCCAGCGAATCGGTTGCTGCTTCTCCTCACGGATGCCGCCGGACACCACTGGTGGAAAGGCTGGATGTTGGACACCCTGGAGCGCTGGGCCCGGGCCTGCCCCACAGCCATCCTCCAGCCCCTGCCCCTTTGGCACTGGGGCCGCACCGCCCTGGGGGTGGCCCCGTGGGTGTCTGTGCGCAACACCAGCCCCGCCGCCTCCAACCCCTCCTACCGGGCAGACGTCCAGGCCGAGGATCCGCAGGAGGAACAGGAGCCCCCCGGCGCCGCCTCCCGCCGAGCACGATCACGGCCCCTGCCCGTGCCTGTCTTGCGCATGGATTTGGAGTCCCTGCGCATCTGGAGCGCCGTGGTGATGGGCGACCCCGCCTATGCCAGCGCGGGCATCGCCCTGCCGGATGGCAACGAGCGCCAAAGGCGGCTGGAGAAGCGGCTCGGCGGCAGGGAGCTCGCCGCCCCCGCCGCGCCCCCCGCCGCCCTGACCCCCCAGGACGC
>JBKDSY010000173.1:0-10787 GCA_046340755.1 Cyanobacteriota bacterium | reverse complement strand
GCGCCGGAACTGGTGCGGCAGGCCCTGGTGGAGTTCCTGGCCCTCGCGGCCGCCCGCCACCTGGGGCTGGAGGCCGAGAACTCCGACCTCCAACAGTCGCGCGCCGCCTTCATGGCCGAGCGGGGCCTGGCCACGGAGGACGACCTGGCGCGCTTCTGGGCCGACAACGACCTCACGGAGGCGGAAGGCGACCGGCTCCTTGCCGACCGGGCCACCCTCGACAAGGCGGTGGAGTGGTTGCGGCTCACCCGATTCAAGCTGGGGGTGGTGCGGCCCTTGTTGGACACCTACCGGCGCCAGGGGGACTATCCGGCCTGGGCCGATGCCGCCGCAGCCACCCAGCGGCTTCATGGTCGTGGTGCGGATGGCCTTCCCCCACTGGTGCCTCTGCCCCGATTGAGTGCGGCGGATCAGGTCGCCTGCCATGGCCGGAACACCGGTTGGCGTGTGCCGAAGGATCTGTTGGCCTGGAGCCAGCGGCACGGCTTCCAACACCCCAATGCGCTGTTGATGGAGATCGAACGCTCCCGACTGGCCCGTGACCAAAACGTGGCCACGCAGCCCACGGTTGTCGAGGGAGCAGGAGGAGGGAAGGTCCATGGACAAGGCGGTTGAGGATCCAGCCCGTGGGGGTTTGGGGGAGGAGGCCTTGCGGGCGGAGCTTGCGGAGCTCCTTCCAGCGATCACCCCTGTGCGAGCCCTCTGGCCAAGGCTGGCGGGCGGGGTGCTAGTGGCCCGGCGAGGCGAGGGCCTGGTGGTGGTGAAGGCCCTGGCCCACAAGCGCGGCCGCCGGCGGATTCAGCGGGGCTCCGCCCGGCGGGAGACGGCCATGCTGCAGGCGGCCCAGGGCTCCCATGTGGTGCGCCTGGAGGAGGTGGCGATCGGCACCTGGTTCACCTTTCTGGTGATGGAACATCTGCCGTTGTCCACCCTGCGTGGGCGCCTGCGGGAGCCCTGGAGCGGAGCGGATCTGGTGGCCGCCGGCCTGGGGGTGACGGCCGCCCTCGCCCGCCTCCATGGGGCGGGCATCTTGTTCAATGACTTCAAGCCCCGCAACGTCGGGATCACGACCACCAAGGGCCCCGGAGCCGCGGTCGAGGAGGTGGTCAAGCTGATCGACTTTGGCCACGCGCGCACCCTGGCAGATACCCGCGCACGCCACTGTCTTTGCGGGACGGTCGACTATGCGCCGCCGGAGGCTTGGGGGCCCGGGCGGATGGGGGCCGCCAGCGATGTCTGGGCCTGGGGCCGCTCCTGGCATCTGCTGGCGTCAGGCCACTACTTCGAGCGGGTGGAGAGCTTTCGGCAGCTCCTTCGGGCTGGGCGAGCTCCCCTGCCCCCGGTGGCGCGGGTAAGCCGCTCTCCCCTTCCACCCGGCTTGGCGACGTTGATTGACGCCGCCCTGGATCCCATCCCGGAGCACCGACCCACTGACGGACGGGAGGTTCATGCACGCCTCCAAGCGATCGCGCGGGCAGAATGGGGTGAGGCCTTGGCGGATCTTTCCCGTTTTGCCATGGCTCCGCTGGAGGGCGCAACCGTCACCTCGCCAACCAAGGCTCCGCCTTCCGCCTCCTATGGAGCACAACCCACCCGGGGCTTCGTGCAGGTGGGGCAACGTTGAGTCTCCGGCGCTTGGCTGTCTTCCAGCAGGGCCCTCAGCCAGGCCGTGAAGGGTTGGCCCCCCGATTGTTCGCTGTAGAAAAGCGGCGCCCGCAGGATGGTGTGGGTGTCGCCCTGGGCCACATAGGCGCGGAAATTGGGCGCGGTCTGGCGGCTGGCCAGCTCGCTGAGCATCTTGTTGGTCCAGGCGTTGCAGGCTTGGCCCGCGGGGCCCATCTGGGCGTAGAAGGCCGTTTGGGTGGCGTCATGAATCGTGGTGAACTGGCCGAAGCGGTCGTTCGGGAAGTGGGTCGCCAGCTTGGCCACCACCTCTGTGTCGGGCGTGTCTTGCGCCCGGTGACCAAACACGGAGGTGGGCAGTGTGTAATTCCAGTTCTTGTTGCGCACCTGTTCAAAGTCAGGGGTTGTGACGCCCTGGCCGCTGTCGCCGAGATACACGGCCCGCGCCTTGGGGTATTGGTTGCGCAGGGCGGTGAAATGGGTGGCGGCGCCATAAGCACCAGCGCTGGAGCCGCTCACCAGCAGGCGGGCGGGATGGGGCGCCTTGGCGCGCAGCCAGGGCAGGATCACCTGCATGTTGTCCCAGCCGCGATGCTCGATCGTGAAGGGCTTGCCCGTGTCGGGAAAGGTGTAGCGGGCCGTGTTCGATCCCGAGTGCACATCCCCCGTGCAATAGGGAACGAAGAGCATGCTCCAGTCACGCACTGGATTTTGCGGATTGGTGCGGTCGAGCAGGCCGCCCATGCCTGCAGGACCATCGCCCGGCAACAGCTCGGCCTTGTACACGCCCACCATGTCTTGGTCATCCTTGCCCGAGAAGAACGCCTTGTCGCCCGCCAAGCGGGGTTTGGAGCAGGTGGCCGAATTCCAGCAGGCTCCACCGCCGTTGAAGAACACCACCAACCCATCCGCCGTGCCCTGGCGGTAGAAATAGGAGTAGGTGGAGCTGGTGGTGCCCGGCGCGCCCGAACAGGTGGGCCTGTAGAGACGGCCGTTGATGGTCAGCGGTTTGGGCACGATGCGCACCCACCCCCCGTTGGGGTCCGCCGGCGCTGGGGTGGGGGACGGTTCGGCATGGACACCCCTGGCCTCGGACAGCAGCAGCAAGACCGCGGCAACCATCCCAGCCTTCAAGGCACGCATGTCTGTTCATCGAGGGATGAAAGCCTACGTGCGCAACCGTTTGGATCCACACCGTGAGTGTTGGGCAGAAGCGGGCTGCTCATGGCTGCTCCCCAAAGCGGCGGCGCATGGCCTCCATGAACAGGCGCACGGCCAGGGTGTGGGCATGGGGTTTCAAAAAGGGGGTGCGGAACAGCACCGGCGCTGAGTAACAGCGATGGTTGACGCTGAGCTTCAAGAGTTGGAGCGCCTCCTCCTGGCGCCCGAGGGCCAAGGCGGCCAGGCCCCAGTAGCCGATGGCGCCCACCTCGGCAATGGCCTCCTTGCTGAGTGCCACCGCCTGATCCAGAAGCTGGTGGCTGCGCCGGCCCATGTCACCCTGCGCCAGGGCATAGGCCGTTAACGCCTGCACCCCCTGGAAAGGGCGGTCCAGTAGACCCGAGTCCCCGATCAGTCGGCTCGCCTGCGCCGCCTTGCCTTGGCTGGCCGTCAACACAGCCAGAAACAGCCGCGTGCCCACCATGCCGTTATCCACGCGCAACTGGTGGTGCACGGCTTCCTCGGCGGCGGCCAGGTCTCCGAGGGCGCAGTAGGCCATCGCGAGATTCATCCAGCCTTGACACAGGTCATCGCGAACATCCTGAGTCAACAACTGAACGGCTGTTTGGGGCCGGCCTGAAAAAATCAGGTGGCGTGCCCAGGAATAGCGGGGCATGCCGCCGGGCAGGGTGTCGGCCAGCCAGGACCCGTAGAGCCGTTGCGTGGTGTGCGGTTGCCAAAGCAGAAGGCTTTGGATTTCCGCCTTGATGCCCAACCAGCCATCCGGCTTGCTGGGGAATTGCTCAAGGGTCAGCAGTTGCCTCTGCATGGCTGGACGCACGTCGAGAGAGGAGCGCATGCCCCAAAAACATTGCAAGAGCTGCAGGTAGCACAATTCGAGATAGCCCTGTTCGAAATGGGGGTCATAATCAATGCTTTTTCTCAATAATCTTTCCTGATGACTGAGTTTATAGGGATCACGCTGAGGCCAAAGATCATGCGCCTCACAATGAAACGGGTTGCCGTGGGCGACCATGGACCAACGTCTCGGAGTTAAAGGGGTTGCAGGCTCCATGGGCTGCACAGGAGCAACAAGGATGTATCCCTGGCCATGGATGGTTTGGATGGCATCCGGTCCCAAGGGACCCCGGGCCAGCTCCTGCCGCAGACGATGCACCATCAAGGTCACGTTGTGATGAATCGCTTGGCCTTTGGCGTTCTGGCCGTAAAGCTCTGCCGTGATGTCTTGTCGGGTTAATAACTGATTGGCGCTCCTGGCAAAAAGCACCAGCAATCGCTCCTGCAGAGACGGCATGGAAACCCGGATGCCGGCCAACATCAAGGCACCATTTGCATGGAGTTGATAAGGGCCAATCTGCCAGCCCGTGGGCGACTGTTGACTCGGATCTGGAGCATTTTGTTTGCCAGAAGCTTGTCCCTGAGGAGTCTTCACTCCATGCTGATTGATGATGCGAGTAACGGTATTGCGGGAGATGGCTAGTTCAGCTGCAATTCGTCTTTTGCTCCAGCCCGCTTGTTGATAGGCGATGATGCGGGCAATTTCCGCGGAAGACTTCATCAGTGTTCAGGAACCGTTCCTCAAGGATCAATGGGAATCGGTTCTCCGAGGCCCTGGCTCACCGGTGCACAGGCTTTCGACCGTTTGACCGGGGGTGGGGATCCTCAGTCCGTCCTGCTTTTTTCGGGGGTGGCTTCCACTTCCCCGCTGTTGGGCCAGGCGTTTCACCTGTGTTGGAGCGGGAACAGGCGGCCATCAAAGAAGGCCGGCAGACCCTGCTGGTTTGCTCTCGAACCACCGCACCACACTCGGCTCGGAGTTGCGGTGGCGCAGCTCCGAGATCACGTTGGTGTCAATCAGGGAGCCGCTTGCCTTCGTGAACGTGGATCTCTTCACACAACCAGGTCCCGGGTGGGATCACAGGGGAGGTGAGTTGGTGCGAGCGTTGGGCCGCGCCCGTTGTGGGCTGGACCCTGGATCAACCCACCCGAAAGGGGAAGAGACGGGTGTTGCGATTGGCGATCGCCACCAAGGAGAGCATCACCGGAACTTCCACCAGAACGCCCACCACGGTGGCGAGGGCGGCGCCGGAGTTTAGGCCAAACAGGCTGATGGCCACGGCCACGGCCAGCTCGAAGAAGTTGGAGGCGCCGATCATTGCGCCGGGCGCCGCAATCGCATGGGGCTGCCGCCACAGACGCATCCACTGGGCACTGATCCAGAAGATGAGATAGGTCTGCAGGATCAGGGGAATGGCGATCAGGGCAATCGCCAGGGGATTGGCCAGGATGGCGCTGGCTTGCACCATGAACAACACCATCACGGTGGCGATCAGGCTCACGATGGCCATCGGCTTGAGCCGCTGCTCCAACCGGGCGATCCGGCGGTCGGAGCGAAGCCATGCCCGGGTCAGCCACCCAGCCGCCAGGGGCACCACGACGAACAGCCCCACGGCGGTCACGAGGGTGTCCCAGGGCACCAGCACCCGGCTTACCCCCAGCAGCAGGGCCGCGATCGGCGCGAAGGCGAACACCATGATCAGATCGTTGATGGCCACCTGGGCCAGGGTGTAGTTGGGGTCGCCATCGCTGAGGCGACTCCAAACAAACACCATCGCCGTGCAGGGCGCCACCCCCAGGAGAATCATCCCGGCGATGTATTGGTCGGCCAAATCGGCGGGAATCCAGGATGCGAATAGTCCCCGCATGAACAACCAGGCGATGGCGGTCATCGTCAACGGCTTGATCAGCCAGTTCACCACCACCGTGACGACCAGGCCCTTGGGCTGATGGCGCAGATCCGCCAGGGAGGTGAAATCAACCGCCAGCATCATGGGGTAAATCATGCCCCAGATCAGCAGAGCGATCGGCAGATTGATGCGGGCCACCTCCAGATCCGCGATCAACTGCGCGGCGCCGGGAAAGAGGGCCCCGAGGGCCACGCCGCAGACGATCGCCAGTGCGATCCAGAGGCTGAGGAAGCGCTCGAAGATGCCCATGGCCATCAGCAGCAGGGTTCGGCTGGATGGGTGCACTGGGCGGCCAGGTTCGCGAGCCAGGCCCTCAGCTCGTCGATGGACTCGCTCCGCAAGCGGTAGTACACCCAGCGGCCGCTCTGACGATCCGCGAGCAACCCCGCCTCCTTGAGCACCTTGAGATGGAAGGAGAGCTTCGACTGGGCGAGGCCCAGCTCCGAGGTCAGCTCACAAACGCAGCGCTCACCTCCGCCAAGGGCTTCGATCACCTGCAGGCGAATCGGGTCGGCCAGGGCCTTGAGTTGCGCCCTGGCATGATCGGCCGCAAGGAAGTGGGCGACAAGGCTGGTGGCCGGGGATGGACCGACGGCAACGCGCATGTGATCTGCGACACAAGATTGATCAATCCTAGTTGATTTAGGGTTGCGTCGCCCCTGCGCCCGTCAGCGGGTTGTCGCACCCATGAACATCGGCATCAATGGCTTCGGCCGCATCGGTCGCCTGGTATTCCGTGCCCTCTGGGGCCGCCCCGGCATCCAGCTCGTGCATGTCAACGATGCCGCTGGTGATGCCCACACCGCCGCCCATCTGCTGGCCTTTGATTCGGTCCATGGGCGGTGGCAGAAGGCGGTGCAGGCCAACACCCGAGGCTTCTTCGTGGGCAGCCAGCCCATCAGTTACACCCAGGCGGAGGATCCTGCCACGGTCCCCTGGCGGGAGGCAGGTGTGGAGATGGTGCTGGAATGCAGCGGCTTGATCAAGACTCCAGCCACCCTGCAGCCCTATTTCGACGCGGTGGGCCTCAGCCGCGTGGTGGTCGCCTGCCCCGTGCGAGGCGAGGTCGCGGGCGCCGAGGCGCTGAACATCGTCTACGGCATCAACCATCACCTCTACAATCCGGAGCGGCACCGGCTGATCACCGCCGCCTCCTGCACCACCAACTGCCTGGCCCCGATCGTGAAGGTGGTGCACGAGAGCTTCGGCATCCGCCATGGATCCATCACCACCCTGCACGACGTCACCAACACCCAGGTGGTGGTGGATGCGTTCAAGAGTGATCTGCGCCGCGCCCGCTCCTGCCTGCACAGCCTGATCCCCACCACCACAGGCTCGGCCAAGGCCATCGGCTTGATCTTCCCCGACCTGCAAGGCAAGCTCAACGGCCATGCCGTGCGGGTGCCCCTGCTCAACGCTTCCCTCACCGACGCGGTGTTTGAGCTGGAGCGCGGGGTCACGGCAGAGGAGGTGAATGGCGCGTTCGAAGCGGCGGCGAATGGTCCCCTGCATGGCATCCTCGGCTATGAAACCCGCCCCTTGGTGTCGGTGGACTTTGTCAACGACAGCCGCAGCGCGATCATCGATGCCCTTTCCACGATGGTGGTGAATGGCAGCCAGCTCAAGATCTATGCCTGGTATGACAACGAGTGGGGGTATAGCTGCCGCATGGCGGACCTGGCCTGTCACGTGGCTCTCTTGGATGAACGCTGAATCGCTGTCATGAGCCGAGTCGATGAACCCTTCCGCCCCGAGACCATGAAGCCGCCGCCGCGCCCTCTTTCAGCCCTGCGGCAATACGCGATTGTCACGGCCAACTACTGGGCCTTCACGCTCACGGATGGCGCTCTGCGCATGCTCGTGGTGTTCCACTTTCACGAGCTGGGATACAGCACTCTGGAGATTGCCTTCCTGTTTCTTTTCTATGAGTTCTTTGGCATCGTCACCAACCTCTACGGCGGTTGGCTGGGGGCTCGGTTCGGCCTGAGGGTCACCCTCTGGAGCGGTACCCTGATGCAGGTGGCGGCGCTGCTGATGCTGATTCCGGTGGCCGACAGCTGGCCGAAGTGGTGGAGCGTGGCCTATGTGATGGTGGCCCAGGCGATTAGCGGCATCGCCAAGGACCTCAACAAGATGAGCGCCAAGAGCGCCATCAAGACCGTGGTGCCTGAAACGCCCGAGGATCACAGCCGGGGCGAGGTTCAGCTGTTCCAGTGGGTGGCGATCCTCACCGGTTCGAAAAATGCCCTCAAGGGCGTGGGCTTTTTCCTGGGCGGCCTGCTGCTCACCACCATCGGCTTCAATGCCGCAGTGGGCGCCATGGCGGCCGGACTCTTTCTGGCCTTCCTGCTCACCCTGGGGCTGCCGGCGGAGATCGGCCGCATGAAGCAGAAGCCGAAATTCACGGCGCTGTTCTCCAAATCGCCAGGCATCAACAGGTTGTCGCTGGCCCGATTCTTTTTGTTTGGCGCGCGGGATGTGTGGTTTGTGGTGGCCTTGCCGGTGTTCCTGCAGGCGGCCCTGGGTTGGCGCTTCTGGGAGGTGGGTGGATTCATGGGGTTGTGGGTGATCGGCTACGGCATCGTGCAGGGCGCGGCGCCTGCCCTTCGCCGTGCCTGGGGACAAGGTGCCCCCCCTGGCGTGGCTGCCGTGCAGTTCTGGAGTGCGCTGTTGACGGCCATCCCAGCGCTGATCGCCATCACTCTCTGGCGAGAGGTGGCCCATTCTGGTGTGGCGGTGGTGGTGGGGCTGGCCGCCTTCGGGTTGGTGTTTGCCATGAACTCCTCCATCCACAGCTACATGATTCTCGCCTATACCGAAGCGGAGGATGTGAGCCTGAATGTTGGTTTCTATTACATGGCCAATGCTGCCGGACGCTTGTTGGGCACGGTGCTCTCCGGAGCGCTGTTCCTGGTGGGAGGCCTGCAGGCCTGCCTGTGGTGTTCAGCCCTGCTGGTGGCCCTGGCCTTCGCCGTGAGCACTCGGCTGCCGACGCCTCCACGCCAGCTCAGTCCGGCTGTCTGAGATTTAGCGAAATTCGGGTTTGCGCGTGTCGTCGAAGCTGCGACGCAGGGCCTCGCTGAAACTGAGGCCCACCGGCAGATCACCGCCAAAGGTGGTGCCAACAATATGCCGGTAGAGCTTGGATTCCACGAGCCGATAGGTGTCGGCTGGCAGAGGGATGTATCCCACGTCCGTGACGAACCGCAAGCCGTTGCCGACCGTGAAGCCCACGAAGCTGCGGATGTCTTCATTGGTCCGCATCTGCTTGTCATTCACATAGACGAACAGGGGCCTCGACAGGGGCTTGTAGCTGCCCTCCTGGACAGTCTGCGGTGAGGGGAGCACGGGGAGACCGCCATCATGGGAAATGGCCAGGGCCCTGAGCCGCTCGGCATTGGCCCGGTAATACGCGAAGCCGAAATAGCCCATGGCGTTGGGATTCGTGGCTACGCAGTTCACGAGGACGTTGTCGTCTTCGCTGCTATCCACGTCGGTACGGGCATTGGATGCATCACCATTGATTGCCTGGTTGAAGTAGTCAAAACTGCCGGAATCTTTTCCCGGCGCACAGAGGCTCAGCGGCCGGTCTGCCCAGTCGAGATTCACCTGACGCCAGTTCTTGATTCTGCCTTGGGCTTGTTGGCTCCAGGTGCGGGCCAGCTCCGTGGTGGTGATGGACTGGGCCCAGGTGTTGTCGCGATTCACCACCACCGTGAGCGCATCGAAGGCCATGGGGAGCTCGATGAAGGTGATCGCACGGTCGGCACAGTGCTTCAGCTCCTTGCTGTTGATCGGCCGTGAGGCATTGGCGATCGGGATCGTCCCGGAGCAGAACTGGCGCAGGCCCGCGCTGGTGCCGACCTCGCTCAACTTCACGTTCACTCCCTTGCCCCGTTCCGTGCGCCGGTAGGCCGCTGCCGCCCGCTCGATCACTGGAAACACGGTGCTGGAGCCACTGATCTCGATGGTGGAGCCGGCCTTGGGTCCAGAGGGGCCACACGCTGACAGCAGGGCCGTCAGGCAAGACAAGGCAGTCAGCGCGAGGGAACCTGGTTGCTTGACCCCCATGACCCAAAAGGAACTCCACCCCAGATTGACCGATCAAGTGAAGTTGATGATTAAGAATGGGTTATCTCCCGCCTGGCTGTCACATTTCCTTGCCCCTGACCTGTTCCTGTTGCCTTCCGACTTGCTCATTGCGTTTCCTTCCCGAGCATTTGCAGGTGATGTTGAACCCTGTGTCGGTTGCCCGCCTGGTGCATGCGTTGGCCGAGCTCCCGCCACCGCAACCAGTGCAGGCGCTGCTGATTCTCCAGCTCGGTTTGCAACACCGGCATGCGGGATGGTTTCCAAAGACTTTCGCTTTCCCTGAGACTCCGCTGGAGGATCTGCAGATCATGCAGGTCGCCGAGGTGGTCTTGGGCCTGCCGTAGATCGTCGACCCAGTTCTGAAGGGGGGGCTGGCACCAGGTCTTGAGATTTTCCAGGGAGTAGCGCGCACGCTTGATGCACTTGCGCAGGTCATGGAGCGTTTCAGCGGTCGGATCCTCCTCCAGCCAGCCGGGGTGAAGAAACAGGGCAGCGGTGAACGGTGCCTGCCAGTCGGAAAGCCAGGGAAGCAGGGGCTGCAATCCGAGAGCTGTGTAACTGGGTTGCTTTTGCCAGCGAGACAGACGAGCCAGCAGCTTGAGATAACGCGATCCGTTGAGCGCCTCCTCAAGGGTGGTGAAGGCTTGGGCGCGATCCTCCTCCAGGCGCTTCATCGCCCGCTTGAGGGCGTGCTGCTCATCCTCTGGCAGCCTTGGTAGAAGTTCAGTCCGCAGCCGATGCTTCAGCACATCCAGATCGCGGCATAGGCCTGTGCGGCGTGCCACGCTGGTAATGCGGCGCTCATGAACACCAGCGGGAAGGACCAGGGCTGGAGCGAACTGAGCCAGCGCCGTCCGTAGACGTCGCAGGCTCACGCGCAGCTGATGCAGAGGCTCAGGGGCGCGGTCGGCCAAGACCTCCGCCTGAAGTTTCCCCTCCGTTGTGCTCTGACGCTGGGTCAGCTCCTGGGCAAACGAGCCACTTGTGAGCGTTGCCACGGGCTCTGCCGCCGTCGTGGTTGCCCCGATTGGCAACGGGTCATGCAGCTCTGCGGCCATGGTTCAGGACGCGGATACCATTGTTGAACCCTAGGTCTTTTGCAGGCGGCGAGATCATCTCCAGTTGGCCGCGTAGATCGGCCCA
>JBKDSY010000172.1:0-3115 GCA_046340755.1 Cyanobacteriota bacterium | reverse complement strand
CTATTGGCGCACAGCGATGTGGTGAGCCTCCACTGTCCGCTCACGCCCCAAACCCGCGCCCTGCTCAACGCCGATCGTCTGGCCCGCCTCCGCCCCGGCGCCTTGCTGCTGAACACGGCTCGCGGCGCCCTGGTCGACGAGGCCGCCCTGGCGTCGGCCTTGCGCGGCGGCCAGCTCGGCGGCGCGGGCCTGGATGTGCTTTGCCTGGAGCCCCCCCACGCCGACCATCCGCTCCTGAGTGCGCCCCGCTGCGTGATCACCCCCCATGTGGCCTGGGCCAGCCGCGCCGCCCGCCGCCGCCTGATCGAGGCCAGCGCCGCCAACGTTGCCGCCCTCCTGGCCGGCTCCCCCCTCCATGTTGTCAACCCTGGCGACTGAGCCCATGGCCACACCACATCTGGTGTGCACTCGGCCCCAACCTCATACACCCCGGAGAAGGACCCCATACCCGCCGACTTTTCCCGCATTGGGCTCCCGACTTTTCCTGCATTGGGCAACCGACTTTTCCTGCATTGCAGCTCCGTTTTTTCCAGCATTAGGATCCCGTCATCCGCCCCATTGGCCGGCCACCCATGGCCCCCTCCTACCGCCCCCGGATCGTTGATGCCGAGTTGCGCGTCTGTTTGGCCGCCGCTGGCGCGGTGGTGATCGAGGGGCCGAAAGCCTGCGGCAAGACCCGCACCGCCCAACAGGTGGCTTCCTCGGCGGTGCTCCTCGACGTCGACGCCGCTGCCCGCCAGGCACTGGCGGTGGACCCAGCCCTGGTGCTCCAGGGCCCCCGCCCCCGGTTGCTGGATGAATGGCAGGTGGAGCCGGCCCTCTGGAACCAGGTGCGCCGCGCTGTGGACGCCGCCTCTCAGCCGGGTCAGTTTCTGCTCACCGGGTCAGCCGTGCCGGCCGATGATGCCGCCCGTCACACCGGGGCCGGCCGTTTCGCCTTCCTGCGGCTGCGGCCGATGACCCTGGGGGAAAGCGGCGCCGCCACGGGTGGCGTCTCCCTGGCGGCCCTCCTGGAGGGACAGCCAACGAGCTGTGCCGATCCCGGCCTGGCGGTGGCTGATCTGGCGGAGCTGGTGTGTCGCGGTGGATGGCCCGCGCAGCTGGAGCGTCCCCAGACGGCGGCCTGTCGTGCCGCCCGCGACTACCTGGAACAGGTGCGCCAGGTGGATGTGCAACGGGTGGACGGACGGCGCCGGGACCCCCAGCGGCTTGGCGCCCTGCTCCGGTCCCTGGCCCGCAATGTGGCCACGGAGGTCTCTCTGGCCACCCTGGCCGCCGATGCGGGCGGCGCCGATGGCCCCCTCGATTCGCGCACCGTCGCCGACCACCTGCAGGCCCTGGAGCGCTTGATGGTGCTTGAACACCAGCCAGCTTGGCGGCCCCACCTGCGCTCCAAGGCGGCCCTGCGTCAGGCGCCTCGCCGACACTTCTGCGATCCCTCCCTGGCGGTGGCCGCCCTGGGGGCCAGCCCGGACCGGCTCCTGCGCGACCTGGAATGGCTGGGTTTGCTGTTTGAATCCCTTGTGATTCGCGACCTGCGGGTGTTGGCCCAGGCCCTGGATGGCGAGGTGTTCCACTACCGCGACAATTACGGCGTTGAAGTGGATGCGATTGTGCAACTGCGTGATGGACGTTGGGGGGCGATCGAAATCAAGCTGGGCCAGGGCCAGGTGGAGGCCGCCGCCGCGAGCCTGTTGCGCTTTCGCCACCAGATCGACATCCGCCGCACTGGCGAGCCTGCCTTTCTAGCGGTGGTCTGCGGCAACGGCTACGGCTACCGCCGGGCCGATGGCATCACGGTGGTGCCGGTGGGGGCCCTATCTCCCTGACGCCGCCAGACTTCAGTGTCAACTGATGGCTGGCGGTGGGCCGCTGGTGGATCCGGGCGGCGGGCACCTCAGCCAGCGGCTGGTGGCGGCGGCGCGGGGGAAGGTGGCGGCGGGGGGAAGGCGACGGCAGAGCAGATCGCGCACATCCACCTGCCGGCCCTGACAATCGGCGATGACGAGTGGATCGGCGCCCCCTGACGCGCTGCCCAAGAGGTGGTCGGTGGTGGCGCGCACGGCGGCGAGCACACAGCGCTGCTCATGGCGACGGTTGAACACCAACAGCTCCCCACGCCCTGGCAGCGGGAAGCTCCAGCCCGGGCTGGGCCCGGCCCCGCCGGCCAGGGAAGCCGCCAGCTCTGGACTGTTGACGGCATCACGGGCCCGAGGCAGGGAGGCCGGCTCCCCCCAGCGCAACATCGCCAGCTCCACGGCGGCCCGGGGATGGTTGCGATCGGCTTCGTATTGCTTGATGGCCTCCTGGGCCCGCCCCGGCAATTGGGCCAACACACCGGCCAGGCCGATGCGGTAGCCCTGGGCGGCGGGCGTTTCAGGGGGTTCCCGTTCGATGGCCTGGTGCCAGGCTGCTTCCGCCGCCGGCAGCTCACCCCGCAGGTCATGGACAAAGGCCAGCCGGGCCATGGGTTCCACCAGGGTGGGATCCAGCCGGGTCGCCTCCCGCCAGGCCGCCTCGGCCCGGGTCAGCTGCCGGTCTTGCTCGGTGGGTTCAAAGGCCTTGTCAAACCTGCCAAAGGCTTGATCCCCCGCCGCTAGTAGGGCTTGGGCCTGGCGCTGGCTGTTTTGCCGCTGGCGGCGGGCCTGCTGCTCCCCTGCCACGCGCCAGGCCAGGGGCAGCGTCAGGGCGGCGGTCGTGGCCAACGCAGCCCCCAAGAGGGTCGCCCGCCGTCGCGGCCAGAGCCACCCCCAGGGCCCTTCGCCCGCCTGCTTAGTGACGCCACCACCGCCCGAGCCCTTTAGCTCACCAGTCGCCTTCGGCGCGGCGTCAACCCCCACGCCCTGGAGGGCCAGCCGCTCCAGGATGCGTTCCACCACCTCGGCGGCAGGACGACGACTCACCTCCAGGTAGCCATCACCCGGCCCCAGGCCCAGGGAGGAGAGATCCTGCGGATCGCCCAGGCTGAGGAGCATGATCCGCTCACTGCCTGGGCCAAGCAGCAGCTGGCGGATCCAGCGCAATTCCAGGCCGCACCAGGCTTTGCGGGGGTAGTCGGGGCTGAGCACCACCACGATCAGCTCGCTCTCGTCGCGGTAGAGCCGGGGCAGGTAGA
>JBKDSY010000171.1:0-2154 GCA_046340755.1 Cyanobacteriota bacterium | reverse complement strand
GCGGGCCAGCACGTGCTCTGGGGCGATGACGCTCTGACGGTGAGGGCTGTGGACGACGCCAGCTTCGAGGGCCTCGACCTTGTGCTGGCTTCCGCTGGCGGGTCGGTGTCGCGGGAGTGGGCTCCGCGGGCGGTGGCCCACGGGGCGGTGGTGATCGACAACTCCAGCGCCTTCCGCATGGATCCGGACGTGCCGCTGGTGGTGCCGGAAGTCAATCCCCGGGAGGCCTTCGCCCACCGGGGCATCATCGCCAACCCCAATTGCACCACGATTCTTCTCTGTCTGGTGCTGGCGCCGTTGGAGGCCCGGCGCCGCATTCGCCGGGTGGTGGTGAGCACTTATCAATCGGCCAGCGGCGCTGGCGCCCGGGCGATGGAGGAGTTGCGCCAACTCACGCGCACCGTGTTGGAGGGGGGGACGCCGCAAAGCGAGGTGTTGCCCTATTCCTTGGCCTTCAACCTGTTCCTGCACAACTCTCCGCTGGAGGCCAATGGCTACTGCGAGGAGGAGTTGAAAATGGTGCGGGAGACCCGCAAGATCATGGGGCGTCCCGATCTGCTGCTCAGCGCCACCTGCGTTCGGGTGCCCGTGTTGCGGGCCCACTCGGAGGCCGTCAACATCGAATTCGACGCGCCCCTCGCCCCGGAGGAGGCCCGCGGGCTCCTGGCGGAGGCCCCGGGCGTGACGCTCATCGAGGATCCGGCGGCCAACCGCTTCCCCAGGCCCATCGATGTGACGGGGCGGGATCCGGTGGCCGTCGGTCGCCTGCGTCAGGACATCAGCCATCCCTGCGCTCTGGAGCTCTGGCTCTGCGGGGATCAGATCCGCAAAGGGGCGGCCCTCAACGCGATCCAGATTGCCGAACTTTTGATGACCGGCCAGGGAGGTGGGCGTTGAGCGGCCTTCCCCTGGCGCCCCCGCCGCGTTTCGGTCGCGTGCTGACCGCCATGGTCACCCCCTTTGACCGGGATGGGGGCCTGGATCTGCCCTTGGCGGAGCGCCTCGCCAATCATTTGGTGCGCCATGGCTCCGATGGACTGGTGGTGTGCGGCACCACGGGGGAATCTCCCACCCTCAGCTGGGACGAACAACATGCGCTGTTCAGGGCTGTGAAGGGCGCGGTGGGCCCTGGCGTGGTGGTGCTGGCCGGCAGTGGCAGCAACTGCACGGCGGAGGCCGTGGAGGCCACGCGGGACGCCGCTGCCCTGGTGGCGGATGGAGCCCTGGTGGTGGTGCCTTATTACAACAAACCTCCCCAATCGGGTCTGGAGGCCCACTTCCGGGCCGTGGCTCAAGCGGCTCCAGACCTGCCCCTGATGCTTTACAACATTCCTGGCCGCACGTCCTGTCATCTCGAGCCGGAGACGGTGCAGCGTTTGCTCGACTGCCCCAACGTGGTGGCCTTCAAGGCCGCCAGCGGCACGACCGACGAGGTGCAACAGCTGCGGGGCCTCTGCGGCGATCAATTGGCCATCTACAGCGGCGATGATTCCCTCACCCTGCCGATGCTCTCCGTGGGGGCCGTTGGCGTGGTGAGCGTGGCCAGTCACCTGGTGGGAGACACCATTCAGGCCATGGTGCAGGCCTTCCTTGCCGGCCGAAACGGAGAGGCGTTGACCCTCCATCAGCAGCTGCTGCCGCTGTTCAAAGCCCTCTTTTGCACAACCAATCCCATCCCTGTGAAAGCCGCCCTAGAGCTTCGCGGCTGGGCCGTGGGGGGCCCGCGCCTGCCGCTCCTGCCCGCTGATAGCCAGGTCCGCGAACGACTCTCCTCCATCCTCGCCGCCCTGCGTCCCACCTGACGCCAAGGCTACGCACCGATTAAGTTTTACCCAATTTCCTGTTTTTCATGACCAGTCCCAACGGCAACACGACCAAGCCCATCGCCACCGATGGCAAGAAACCCACCCTGCGCGTGATCCCCCTGGGGGGGTTGCACGAGATTGGCAAGAACACATGCGTCTTTGAATATGGAGATGACCTCATGCTGGTGGATGCCGGCCTGGCCTTTCCTAGTGATGGCATGCATGGGGTGAATGTGGTGTTGCCAGACACCAGCTACCTGCGAGAAAATCACAAGAGAATTCGCGGCATGATCGTTACCCATGGTCACGAGGATCATATCGGTGGCATTCCTTACCACCTGAAGAACTT
>JBKDSY010000170.1:0-31712 GCA_046340755.1 Cyanobacteriota bacterium | reverse complement strand
GAGTTTGAAACCTTCTACACCAAGAACATTCTGCTGAATGAGGGTTTGAGGGCTTGGATGGCTCCAGCCGATCAACCCCATGAAAAATTCGTCTTCCCTGAAGAGGTTCTACCACGTGGAAACGCCCTTTGATCAGGGTGTACCACTTCGACCATCAACAGGCGTCCCTAGGGCGCCTTTTTTCATCTCCGCACTTTTGTTTGCCGAGAACGGCGAGGGGACGTTAGATTCATTGAGTTCAGGCAGCAGTAGCGTGGATGCGGTCTCTCTGGAGATCCTTCCGAAGGCGTCACCGGCTGTCATTACCCCCATCGGAGGAGGTGTCCATGGCTGAATGTTTCCAACCCCAAGGTCTGCCGTTTGCGGAGAATGCCGATTGATCCGGCATTGATCGCCTGATCATTTTTCTGAGATCATTCGGTTCCGCCCCCTGGCGGATCTACCTGTTAAGCCTCTGGAGGCTATTTTCCAGAGGTTTTTTTTTGCCACAGCCTTGCTGGCTTGTCCCCTAAGGAGCAGGGCCAATTGCCCGACCATGATCAAGGCGCCGTTTTACATCCGCGATCGCCTTCGGCACGCTGTCGCGCAGATTGACGATTCGAAGCAGGCGTCCAGAAAGCAAACCGCTGAGATCTGTCAGGGCCAGCAACACAGGCTCTCTCCGATGCTCAGGCGCTGAGCGGCTCAAGGCCCCGTAAGCCTCGCCAGGATTCCACCCCGCCAGGAGCACCACGGAGCGATAGGCCAAGGGCCAGGGATTGGCTGGCTGAAGACGCTGCAGGGTGGCGTACCACTGGGCAGCTTCGACGGGGCGATTGCGCAGGGTGGCCACCAGAGCCAACGTCCACAATGCATCCGCGTTGTCGGGCTGGGGACCCAACGCCTCCAGGGCCCAGCGGCGCACCCGCTCTTGATACAGGAAATGGGCATCCAACTGATGCTCGGGGCCAATGCGGGCGAAGAGGGGCACCAGGCCGGAAGGCCCCCGCTCCATCCCCCGGGCCAACTGAATGAACTCCGTATCAAAAGGCTTGATCCCGGCAAGCGATCGGCGTTTCCACAGCTCCACCTCGCGCCCCTCACTCCATGGCCACGCCTCCACACGGGCAAACCGTCCGTCAGCCCGCACCCGATGGCTGAGCTCCCTGGACCCGGGGCGGTCGGTGCCTTGATCACCCGTGGCCAGCAGAATCCAGCGGCTGCGGTCCAGCACCAAGTTGTGTTCCCGACGGGCCCGGCCGAGGCGACGGCCCTCGATCCGGCCGCCTGCAAGGCGACCAAAGGTGGTCACCGTCTGCTCATTGAGCTGGGGGTTGCCGGGCACCACAAGCAAGGTGGTGGGGGCATCCCCGACCAAGTTCCGCAGACGGCCCGTGAGTTGGGCGACGGGCGCGGGCTCGCCGCGATCGATCCGGGGCAGGGCCACCAGGATCGCTTGCCCTGTGGCTACGGCGACACCCGCCAGCAGGGACACCCAGGCCACGGAACGCCCCCATCGCCCCTGGATCCAGCCCCCGAGCTCCCACCAGGCCCGGGACAAAAGAATCACCACCAGTGGCAACACCGGCGTGATGTAACGCACATCCTTGTTGGGACTCAGGGTCGTGCACAGCCAGCCGCTCAACGCACAGCCCAGGAGCCAGGCCCAGCTGGGAGGAATCCTCCAGCGGGGTCCTGCGAGGGCCCGCCATCCCATGGCCAGAGACACCGGCAGAAGGGGCAAGGGAAGAACCACACCCAGCTGGGCAGGGAGCCGTCGGCCATACCAGCTCAGGGAGGCCCAGCTCAGGAGAGGGGGATCACCCTCTGCCGCCGCGGATTCCAAAACCGCCCGGTTGGTTCCCCCCAAGGTGGTGATCCAGTTGTGCTGAAGCCATGGCAAGACCAGGGCCAATACCAGGGCAGCGCCCAGGAGCACCTGGGGCCGCCGCCGCCGATTGAGGAGGCCGCAACCGGCCACCCAGAGGAGAGGGCCCGCCAACGCCAGCAGGGCACTCTGCTTCACCAGCAAGGCCCCTCCTGTGGCAAGTGCAGCCGTGAGCAACCGCCCCCAGCCTCCTCCAGCAGGGGGGGGAGCTTGCCAGCGGCCCAGCAGCCATAAGGCCAGACATGAGCTCGCGGCCAGGGGCAGATCGAGGGTGAAATCCACCCGCAGATGCGCCAGTGCCGGCACCAAGACCAGCAACGTGGCGCAGAGCAGACCAAAGCCACGGCCCAGCAGCTCCCGTCCCCAGGCGGCCACAACCACCATGAGCAGGGCCTGCCACACCGCCAGCGCCCAGCTGGCCTGATCCGGCAGATCCCCGGCGATCGCAAGCACCGTGCCGTTGACCAGGGAGGCCAAGGGGGGAATTTTGGGGGAAAGATCCAACAGGGACAGCCAACCGCGCCAGGTGCCGGGGGGGATCAGTCCAAGGGCCCGTCCATGGTCTAGAGCGCTGTTGAGGTAATCGGCTTGATCCCAGCTGGGAAGCCGCCGATCAAGGGCCAGCCACAACCGATCCAAGGCGGTGGCTGTCCCCCAAAGGGCCGCCAAGCTGGTCCACCAAACCAGAGACTGCCATCGGGAGCCACCCCGGGGCGAGGGGGAAGGGCGGTTCAGGGGGTCCAGCTGGGCAAGGCAGACACGATCAGTTTGGCTTGGCGGGTTCCGGCGCAGCGCAGGCAGCCGTGCTGGGCCGCCAGGGAAAAAGGGCGTTCAGTCTTCTGTCACACGCCGGGCTGTACTTGAGGGAACACCTGGCCACAATCACCCGTGGCGCCTTGCGCCTGTTGTGTGAGGTTAACTTTCCATGAAACTTTTCCAGCAACTGCTGGTGGCGCCTGCGGCCCTCGGTCTGATGGCTCCGTTTGCAGCCCAAGCCGCTGACATCAATCTCTCGGGCGTGAACCAGTACGCCAGCGAAGAGCAGGTCACCAGCATCAACCAGTTCAGCGACGTGAAGCCCACCGATTGGGCTTTCCAAGCACTTTCCAACCTGATTGAACGCTACGGCTGCGTGGCTGGCTATCCGGATGGCACCTATCGCGGTCAGCGGGCCATGACCCGTTACGAGGCAGCCGCCCTGCTGAACGCGTGTCTCGATCGCATCACCGAGATCACCGACGAGCTCAAGAAGCTCATGAAGGAGTTCGAGAAGGAACTCGCTGTGATCCGCGGCCGGGTCGATGGTCTGGAAGCCCGTGTGGGTGAGCTCGAAGCCACCCAGTTCTCCACCACCACCAAGCTGAAAGGTGTGGCCACCTTCGTGCTTGGCTCAAACTCTTACAGCGGTTCCGCCAGGCCTGGTGGGGCAAATTCCGAACCAGGTGGCTCTTTTGACGCCGCTGTGATCAGTGCAATCGGTGGCACGCCCTACATCGAAGGAGTCACCAAGCAATACGACCACACAGCCCGTTTGTTGGATGGCGCCACCGCCTTCAATTACGACCTGAGCCTCTACCTCGACACCAGCTTCACCGGCAAAGACTTGCTGCGCACCCGTCTGCGGGCCGGCAACTTCGGTTCTGGTCCTTGGAGCGGCACCAACAACCCGATCGGCCTGAATGCGATGGAAATCGCGTTTGAGGAAAATGGTCTGGGGGATGGAAGCGATGTGGTCGCCGTCAACCGCTTGTTCTACCAATTCCCGATCGGCAGCAGCTTCACCGCCACCGTTGGTGGTCGGGTCCGCCAGGACGACATGCTCGCCATGTGGCCCAGCGCCTACCCTGCTGACACCATCCTCGACGTCTTCACCTATGCCGGTTCCCCTGGCACTTACAACCTGAACCTCGGTTCTGGTGGTGGTTTGTGGTGGAAGAACGGAGGTTTCAGTGCCAGCATCAGCTACGTGGCCGCCAATGGCAACGAAGGCTCTCCTGGCTACAGCGACAATGGCACCGAGATCTGTGGCGGTGGTATCGGCACCAGCTGCTCCCAGTCCACCTTCACCGGTCAGCTGGGCTATGGCGGTGACAACTTCGGCTTGGCCGTCGCTTACAGCCTGAACAGGGGTGGCGCGGGTCTCTACGGGGGTAACGGCACCCCCTTGGCTGTCGCGGCTTCCCAATATGCTGAATCCACGAACTCCGTTGGTGTGAGTGGCTATTGGAGCCCCTTAAGCGGTGGTTTGTTCCCCTCCATCAGCGCCGGTTGGGGCATCAGTGCCTACAACGGTGATGGCTTCGACTACGCCGATAGCGGAATTGACGGCACCAATTGGATCGATGGTGCTCGCAGCCAATCCTGGTATGTGGGTCTGCAGTGGTCTGATGTGTTCTGGAAGGGCAACGCCTTCGGCATGGCCGTGGGTCAGCCCACCTTCATCACCAAACTCGACAACGCCCTGCCGGATAGCCTCAACACAAACACCCCCAACGACGGCAACTACGCCTGGGAATGGTGGTATAAGTTCCAGGTCACCGATAACATCAGTGTAACCCCTGCTCTCTATTACTTGAGCGCCCCTCTGGGTCAAATCCAGAAGGATGACAGCAGCAGGACCCTGAGCAACTTCGGTGGCTTGGTGAAAACCACCTTCCGCTTCTGATCTCATTGTTCGCGATCCAGCGATCATAGTTTCAACCGCCGGCTGCCATGCAGCCGGCTTTTTTGTGTGCTGAGGTACGGACCAATGTGCCTTAGAAAACACGGCGTCACAGAGACTCACCCTTAAGATGCATCGAACCCCTTCGGGGGTATTCCTCTTTTTTTGGTGTGAGGATTTCATGAATCTTTTCCAGCGTTTGCTGGTAGCTCCCGCTGCCATTGGCTTTGTGGCACCTGTGGCTGCTCAAGCCGCCGACCTTAACTTGTCTGGCATCAATCAGTATTCCAGCAGTGAACAAGTCACCAGTATCAATCAGTTCAGCGACGTCAATCCTGCTGATTGGGCCTACCAGGCGCTCTCCAATCTGATCGAGCGTTACGGCTGCGTTGCTGGCTATCCCGACGGCACCTATCGCGGTCAGCGGGCCATGACCCGCTACGAGGCTGCAGCCCTTCTGAACGCCTGCCTTGATCGCATCACCGAGATCACCGATGAGCTCAAAAAGCTCATGAAGGAGTTTGAGAAGGAGCTGGCCGTGATCCGGGGCAGGGTGGATGGCCTGGAAGCCAAGGTGGGTGAGCTGGAAGCCACCCAGTTTTCCACCACCACCAAACTCCAAGGCCAGGCCACCTTCGTGTTGGGCGCGGTGAACGCGAGTGGCGACAGCAAGGGTCGAGGCATCAACCCCGACATCAGCGTTTTCAATGGCACCAAGGCTGGCTCAGGACCATTCGGCGCCAATATTGACGTTCCCGCAGCCATCAAGGACAAGAAAGGGGTCGTTACCAATCAATCAGCGATCGACAAAGCCATTGCGCGCAACAACCGAGACGCAGCAAAAATCTACAATCAACTTTATGGGGCCACATCGTTCAACTATGATCTGCGGTTGAACTTCATTACCAGTTTCACGGGCAAGGATCAGCTTTACACTCGTCTCCGCACTGGCAACTTCAGCAATGCCTTCAATGGCAATGGCGTCAATCTAACGGCCTTGGATGTGGCCTCCAACGGCTTTGGCAACACGAGCTGCACAGGCAACCGCGATTGCTCGGATGTGGTCGGCATCGATCGTCTGTATTACCGCTTCCCCCTGGGCAGTCAATTTGAAGCCATCGTTGGCCCCAAATATCGGAACACTGAATTCCTCGGCGCCAACCCCGGAGTCTATGGCAGCGGCAAGGGCGATCGCATCCTTGACGTGTTTTCCATGTTCGGTGCTCCGGGTGTTTACAACAAGGCCACGGGCTCTGGTGGCGGCTTGATCTGGAAAACACCTTACAAGCTGTTGAACGGTCGTTTTAGTCTCACCGCAAGTTATGTCACCCCCGTTGGTGACAACGGTGCCACCAGCAACGATAACAACTACTTCCAATGTGCTGCCACGGAAGGAGGCGTCGGTAACGACTGCTCCCGCGCCAGTTTCCTTGGTCAGCTGGGCTGGACCTCGAAAACATGGGGCGCATCTGCGGCCTATCGCTACGGCCAACGAGGATCAAACTCCCGTCGCGGCACCAATTTCGTTGCCTCCAACAGCTGGTGGCTGGCCAATGGGCAATCCAACAGCGTGGCGCTCAACGCCTATGCTCAACCCTCAACCAGCGGTCTCCTGCCCTCCATCAGCGTTGGCTGGGGCATCAACAACCTTTCCAACAACGAAATCAAGAGCGGAACTCTGGACAAAGATACGAGTTCCTACACCGCCACGGATTACATCTATCCCTACGTGACCGAATCCCAGAGCTGGTACGTCGGCCTCCAATGGAATGATGTCCTCTGGGGCGGCAACACGCTCGGCATGGCTGTGGGTCAGCCCACATTTGCTACCACGCTCAACCGGGGAACCGACAAATCCCAGAGCACATTCGTCAACGACGGCAACTACGCCTGGGAATGGTGGTACAAGTTCCAGGTCACCGATAACATCAGCGTCACTCCTGCCCTGTTCTGGCTGAGTCGCCCCCTGGGTGCCCTCACCGACGGGATTCGCAGCGACGGCTCCGTGGATCGATCCAACAACTTTGGAATCCTGGGAGGCCTGGTGCAAACAACCATCCGTTTCTGACACGGTCGCCCCATCCCTTCATTTCCTCCACACAGCCCTCCAGCCCCCTCCCCCAGGGGGCTTTTTTTTCGCGCCGCTCCCCATCAGGATGGATCCCATCCCCCAAGACTCCCTTGACCAGCCCCCCAACCGTTGATCCATACGCCGTTCTGGGCGTCAGCCGGACGGCGACGGCGGCGGAGATCAAGGCGGCCTACCGAAGCCTGGTGAAACGCCACCACCCCGACGCGGGAGGGGATGACACAAGGATCGTGGCCCTCAATGCCGCCTGGGAGGTGCTCGGGGATGGGGATCGTCGACGCCACTATGACGCGGAGCACCTGCACGGCGCCGCTGGCAGAGCAAGCCCAGGGAGACGGCAAGGTGGAAGCGCCCGGGTCGACCGCTCAACCAGCCGCCAGGCCGATGGAGTGCTTTCGGAATGGCTTCAACAGGTCTATGCCCCCATTGATCGCTGGTTGGGGCAGGTGATTAACCCCTTTGCCGGCCAGTTGCGGGCCCTGGCTGCCGATCCATACGACGACCAGCTGATGGAAACCTTCACTGGATTTCTACAGGAGAGTCAGGCTCGCATGGGCAAGGCCGAACAGCTTTACCGATCCAAGGCCTGTCCTGCCGCGGCCAAGGGCTTCAGCCTCAGCCTCTACCACTGCCTCAGTCAGGTGCAGGATGCTTTGGTGGAATTGGAGCGTTACACCCTGGGCTATGTCGACGATTACCTGCGCGACGGCCGAGAGATGCTTCGAGAAGCCAAACAACGCAGGGATCGTTTGCATCAGGAGCGCCGCCGCCTTGACCTCTGATCCGGAATCCTCAGGCCTTCCAACTCTCCAGCTGGTCCAGACGCAACCACACGTCGGGCACTGGCCGACGCCAACGGATCTGGGCATGATCGCCATTGATCGCGAGGATTTCCCCTGGCCCCTCCACCACATAGGCGGGGAGCTCCGGAGGGCTGGCGGAGGCCTCCAGGCTGCCGAGATAGGCGCTTTGGTTGAGACGCACAAGGGAGCCCTTCTTGAAGGTCTCCGAGCGGACAGGGGCTGCCTTTGCTGGAGCCGTGCCTGAGGTGTCCTTGACGGCGGAGGTGGGAGAGGGATCGGCCATGGGGCCCACATCAAGATGGCGTGCACCCTAGGCCGCTTCCACGACAGTGGGCCACCGTGGTGCGGCTCAGCCACTAACCTCCACCCATGGTGTGGAGGCGGGCGTGCGATTGCTGCTGCTCGGATGTTCTGGATTTGTGGGGCGTGAACTGGTGCCCTTCCTGCTGCACTTGGGCCATGAGGTCACCCTGGTGAGCCGGCAGCGCCAGCCCTTCCCCCATCTCGAGGGTGGTCGCCTGCACTGCTTGCACCTTGACCCTTCCGATCCATCCAGTTGGTCATCCCCCCAGCTGTTGACGGCCCTCGCCGCAGCAGAAGGCGTGGTCAACCTCGCGGGCGAACCCATTGCCGATCGACGCTGGAGCGAGCCTCAGAAGCAGCGCCTCAGGGACAGCCGTCTTCTCAGCACTCAGGGCCTGGTGCGGGCCATGGCCGACCTCCCGGCACCTCCAAGGGTGCTCGTGAACGCCTCCGCCGTGGGGGTGTACGGGAGCAGCGAAGAGGCCCGTTTTGTGGAATCCAGCCCAGCCTCGGCAGATTTTCTCGGCCAACTCTGCCAAGAATGGGAGGCCGCCGCCCTCGCCGCTCCCCAAGGGTGCCGGGTGGTCGTTCTGCGCCTGGGGATCGTGCTGGGCCCTGACGGTGGCGCCTTGGGGAAGATGCTGCCCGTGTTTCGCGCGGGTTTCGGAGGACCCGTGGGATCCGGTCAGCAATGGATGAGCTGGATCCAGCGCCACGACCTCTGTCGCCTGATTGCCTGCGCCCTGGAAGAAGACGCCTATCAGGGGATCTACAACGCGGTCGCGCCGGAACCCGTGCGCATGGCCGACTTCGCCCGCGTTCTTGGAGAGGTGTTGAGCAGACCCTCCCTGCTGCCCGTGCCGGCTCCGGTGCTCAAGATGATGCTCGGTGATGGGGCTGCCGTTGTGCTAGAAGGCCAGCACGTGGGGCCCCAGCGGCTCTTGGAACAAGGGTTTCACTTCGACGCACCAGATCTCACCTCTGCCCTCGTCGCCGCCACCAGCCCAGCCCCCCGCTGACAATGGCCGCCAGCATGAGGACGCCCAGCGCTGGCTGAAAGAGGGGAAACCACAGGTGTTGGAAGGCCGTCAAGATCCCATCAGCCCCCCGCAGATGCGAGACAACGCCGAGGCCAAACCAGAGGGCGGCAGCCAACACCAGAAAAACATCCATCACCAGCAAGCGATCAACCCAGCCCTGCAGGCGCTCAAGCAACGGAGAGGAAGGCTCCTGCTCCTTGGAGGCTGTTGAGGTGTGGGGGGCGGATTCAGGTGGATGGGGAGGCATCGGCGGTGCCGCTCAGCGGGTGCACGCTGGCCATGATCGCTTCCACCATGCGAACGGTGCCTCCAGGGGTGCCGAGACGCTCCAAAGCCAGGGTCGTCAACTGCTTCTTCCAGCGGGGTCCTTCCTGGGGATCCGCCAGCCGGGCCAGCTGTTCAGACACCATGCGCGCGGTGTGCTGCAAGGTGGAGGGCGCCCCCATGGGACCTGGAGCGCAGCTCACAGCCGGCCCGAGGAGCCGTCGTTGGGCGTCCGCGAATCCCTCCGTGAACTGGGGACCAGGGCCCACGATCTGAAGCACCGGCTTGCCCATGGCAACCGCCTGCTCCGCCGCCGTACCGGCCATCGCCAGCAGGAGATCACTGTTCTGAAGCACCCACCAGAACTGATGGGTGACCAGCTCCAGGCGAAGCTCCCCGCGAAAGAGCACCGAGGCCCCCCCTGGCTGCCTGGACTGGCGCTCCAGCCGCCAGCCTTGGGGGTAGGCAGCCGTGGCAATCGCCTCGGGGGTGAGGGACGGCACCAGAGCCGTGAGCAGGCGCAGATGGCGCGTGGATTCCGGCGGCAGCCGACACAGCACCGCCAGCATCAACAGGAGATTGGCGAGGGCTTCCGGCAGGCGACTTCCAGGCAACAGCCCGAGAACGGAGCCTGCAGGGGCTCCAGGAGGATTGGCGGCCGGAGGGCCCTCCGCATCCAGAAAGGGATTGCCAACAAACTCCACGGAACGGCGCAGTTGGCGGCTGAGGTCCGCCGCGGTGAGGGCGTCGCGGCTCCAGAGCAAGCGCACGCTGGGGCGCTTCAGCAACCAGCCACAAGGCCAGGGCAGGCGCAATTGGCCCTCGTAATGGCTGGAATAGGCCACGAGATACACCGCCATCGGTTTTCCGGTCAGCCATCCCGCCAACACCGGCAACACATCCCCCACCACCAGTACCCAATCGCAGTGCCTGCTGCCATGGCGCCTTACCGCCCAAAGGCGTTGCAAGAGATAGGGAAGTTGCCCTTGCCTCAGCTCCGTCAGCCGACCTTGCAGGCTGGTGTAACCCAAGCCACCGGTGCTGAAGTCACGGGTGGGGCCCCGCACCTGGAGGTTCTCCCGCCGGTAGGCCTCGCCATGGCCCACCAGGGGCATCGCTTCCACGGCCACGCCACGCTGGCGCAGGGCCTTGCCCAGGAGGGCGCCGCTGAGGTCTTCGCCATGGCCATTGCTGACCAGCAAGACGCGGCTCACCCTTGCAGCCAAGTCTTGACCTTCTCCAATGCCGTCCAGCCAGGACGGCGGGCCAGGCCATCGGAAATGGACTCCACGAGCTCCTCTCCCAACTCTGGTGCCAGGAGGGTGATGCGCTTGGCGATGTCGATATGCTCCCTCACCCCTTTTGCTCCAGTTTCCAGCATCGCCACACTCAAGTTGACACGGGCCTGAGGATCCTGGGGATTCAATCGCACCGCCGTGCGGGCTGATTTCAGGGCAGCTTGCGGTTGGTCCAGCAACAGCTGCAGCCAGGCCAGACAGGTCCAACCTGCCGATTGGCCCGGGGCCTGGGCCGTGATCTGGAGAAAGTCTCCAATCAACTCCTCTGGTGGGGTGCCCTGGCGGTAGCGCTCCAGGGCCTGGGAGAAGAGAGTGTCGTGGCTAGTGGTCAAAGCTTTGGGCACGGGTCTCGGCCTTCAGGTTCCCATGGCTCAGACTCCCACGCCGGCGGTGGGACAAGATCCCTGCCCAGTTGCCTGCCCCTTAGACAGCGAAGGAGCTGCCGCAACCACAGGTTTGGGTGGCATTGGGATTTGTGAAGTTGAAGCCACCACCGATCAAGGCCGTCGAAAAGTCAAGCTGGAGCCCATAAATATAAAGGAGACTCTTTGGATCACAAACCACATCAAAGACTTCGCCCTGCGGCGACTTGTAGGTGTAGCGCTCGTCATCCTCCCGAATGGCGGAGGAATCAATGAAATCCATGGTGTAACTCATGCCACTGCAGCCCCCGGATCGCACACCCACCCGCAGCACCGTCTGCTCCCCCTGCTGGCGAACCAGATTGGCGAGCTGCCGCATGGCCGGCTCCGAGATCAGGATGCCCCGTCCGTCCACACCAATGTGGGCGGCCTCCCGGGGCGAGGTCTGGGTGGTGGGATCGACCGTGGTGGATTCGCCCGTCATGATTTCCGTGGTGGTGGATCCGTGCTGCAAGCACTCTATGGACACCAGTCCATCCTTGGGGGCTGGCCGGTTCTCCGCCATGGAGCGGCTGGATCGGTTCATAAAGTCTGTTGACTTGTGGAGCGTTCGGGTGCAGATCGCCATCGTGGGTGCGGGGTTGGCGGGGCTTGCCGCGGCAGTGGACCTCGTGGATGCGGGCCATGAGGTGAATCTTTTCGAGGCCAGGCCGTTCATGGGCGGCAAGGTGGGCAGCTGGGAGGATGGGGAAGGCAATCACATTGAGATGGGACTGCATGTCTTCTTTTTCAACTACGCCAATCTCTTCGCGCTGATGCGCAAAGTGGGGGCAATCGATCACCTCCTTCCCAAGGAGCACAGCCATCTATTTGTGAACAAAGGAGGCGATGTGCGCAGTCTGGATTTTCGCTTCCCCCTCGGCGCTCCCTTCAACGGGCTCAAGGCCTTCTTCACCACACCCCAGCTGGAGTCCATTGACAAGCTGCGCAATGCCCTGGCGCTTGGCACGAGTCCCATCGTGAGGGGCTTGGTGGATTACGAAGGGGCCATGCGGGTGATTCGAGAGCTAGACCACCTCAGCTTTCAGGAGTGGTTTTTCGCCCATGGCGGCAACCGTCACAGCATCGAGCGGCTTTGGAACCCAATCGCCTACGCGCTTGGTTTTCTCGATTGCCAATCGATTTCAGCGCGCTGCATGCTCACAATTTTCATGATGTTTGCTGCCCGCACCGAGGCCTCCAAACTCAACCTGCTCAAAGGTTCCCCCCACCGTTGGCTCACGGGACCCATTCTGACCTATCTCGAAGCCCGTGGAGCCCGCCTACATCTGCGTCACCGGGCCACCAAGATCCACTACGAGGACCTCCCCTCCGGTACCCGAGTGACAGGTCTCACCCTCGGCTCGCCCGAAGGGGAGCATCTGGTGAAAGCCGATGCCTACTTGGCCGCCTGTGATGTGCCAGGCATCCAGCGCTTGGTGCCGGAGGCCTGGCGCCGCCACAGCCTCTTTGCCAACCTTGATCGCTTGGAGGCCGTGCCTGTCGCCACCGTGCAACTGCGCTACGACGGCTGGGTCACCGAGCT
Organism: Cyanobacteriota bacterium; assembly: GCA_046340755.1. Classification (GTDB taxonomy): domain Bacteria; phylum Cyanobacteriota; class Cyanobacteriia; order PCC-6307; family Cyanobiaceae; genus Cyanobium. The sequence continues at coordinate 19,439 of JBKDSY010000170.1, read as the reverse complement.
GGGTGACACCGCCAGTGATTCCGAAAGGCGTCATGATGTGAACCACCCGGTTGGTCTCGACAATTTGCTCTACACCGCAGACGCTGACTTCAGTTGCTTTGCAGATCTGGCAGTGGCGAGTCCGGTTGACTACCGCAAACCAGGTCTCGGTTCCTTATTGCAGTGCGTGTTGACCCCTGGCGATCCCTGGATACCGAAAAAAAATGAGGAGATTGTGGCCCACACCGATCGCCAGGTGCGTGAACTTTTCCCCTCCTCTTGCAATCTCAAGCTGGTATGGAGCCATGTGGTGAAGCTAGCCCAGTCCCTGTATCGAGAGGCCCCTGGCATGGAACCATATCGACCGGAGCAAGCCACCCCGATCAGCAATTTTTTCCTGGCGGGAAGCTACACACGTCAGGACTACATCGATTCAATGGAAGGGGCCACCATGAGCGGTCGTTTGGCTGCGGCAGCCATCATGGGACAGCCCGTAAGCCTGGCCCGCAATGCCGCCGCGGCTTAGGAGCTGAACCATGGGCCGTTGGCTCGAACACACCGTCACCACAGAAATCGCCGCCCCCGTTGAGCAGGTGTGGGCCATCTGGAGTGACCTGGAAGCCATGCCGCGCTGGATGCGCTGGATCGAATCGGTGGTCACCCTGGACGATCCGGACCTCACGGAATGGACTCTGGCTGCCCAAGGCTTTCGCTTTCAGTGGAAGGCCCGCATCACCCGAAGGGTGCCAGCTCAACAACTGCACTGGGAGTCGGTGGGAGGATTGCCCACCAAGGGAGGCGTGCGGTTCTATCCACTGGGTCCCAAGCTCACGGCCGTGAAGCTGAGCGTGAGTTACGAGCTGCCGGCGATCTTGGCGCCGTTGATGGAACCCAGCATCATGGGCGGCATTGTGAACAAGGAGCTTCAGGCCAACCTTGATCGATTTCGTGACCTTGTCCAAAGCGACACCCAACCCTGATCTCTTTCAGCACCGCGGCCGTCGCCACGGCTGGCTGAAGGGCCTCCCCGGTCTCCTGCTGACCCTCTCTCCAGTTCTGCTGGGAGGCTGTGGGTCGTTTTCCCTCCCCAAGGTCTCCCAGGAGCCGTCCCAGTCCAAGCGGCCCCAGCTCAAACCAGCCAATGCCCCCCCCAAACTGACGGACCCGGCCCTGGCGCCCTTGGCCACTCCGCAGCAAGTGGTGAAAGCCGTGGACCTGGGCCGGCCTGACCCCTTCGCTGCGGTGATGGCGCCACGGGTGGTGTCCGAAACCGACAATCCCTCCCAGGGCTCTGGGAAGAGATCTGGCTCCGCGAAGGGTTCCCCACCCCCCAAACCCCCACAACCGCTGGACTGGCCCGCCAACCTGGTGTTTCAGGGAGTGATCCAGGGAGGAGGAAAAATTGAGGCCTTGGTGCAATACACCCCTACCAGCGCTGGGGGCAACGGACCTCGCTCGGGCTCCGTCCGCGTCGGCGATGAGGGCAGCGCTGGCCAAGATTCAGTTCTCCCCCCCGGCTGGCGGGTGAAGGCGATTGATGGGGCCCAAGGGGTGTTGGTCTTGCAACAAGGCGGACGGAATGTCAGCCGGAATCTCTGAGCACACCCGCGCAGGCTGCCACCAACCCCTCCAGATCATGGGGATCGGCCTCGGCGTCGACCCGTCCCAGGATCTTCCGGCAGGGTTCGCTCGTCTGGGGGCCAATGGACACGACCTTGACCCCCGCCAATACCTGCCGCCACTGGGATCCGAAGGCCCCCTCCAGCAACTGCGCGCAGTGCCGCACCGTCTTGCCGCTGCTGAACGTCATCGCCTGCAACGTTCCCTGTTGCAATGCTTGAACTGCCTGGCTGGGCAATCCATCGGGGCAGCGGGTCTCGTATGCCGGCACCTCCACCACCCGTGCCCCAGCCGCTCCAAACGATTCCCCCAGCAGCGTGCGACCACCGCTTTGCACACGGGGCAGCAGCAGATGCAACCCCCAGGCAGAGACGGGAAACTCCTCAATCAGGGCATCCGCCAGAAAACGGGAGGGAACAAAATCCACCCGCGCGCCAAAGTCATCCAGTCGCTCTGCCGTGCGTCGACCCACGGCGGCAAGTTTTGGTCCCTTGGGGGGGCGGGCCAGATCGCCACCACGGCGCCGCAGGCGCGCCTGCACGGCTTCAACCCCATTGGCACTGGAGAAGACCAGCCAATGAAACTGGGCCAGATCCGCCAGCGCTTCATCCAGGGGACCCCAATCGTCTGGCGGTCCCACCACCAGGGCTGGAAGATCCACCACCCGGGCTCCCGCCCGCTCAAAGAGCTGGCGGGCGGAACCGAGCTGCCCTTCCGCCCGGGTGACGGCAATGGTGCACCCCTGCAGGGGGAGAGCGAGAGGGTTCATGGCTCCAGCTTCACGAGGGCAGAGGCGCGGCGTCGCAGGGCCTCGGCTTCCTCCTGCCGACCCTGGGACACAAAATGGGCGATAGCCTCTGCGAAATGCCGCCGCGCGCCCAAGACATCACCAGCCAACAGAAGAGCCACCGCCAAATTCTGATGGGCCTCGCCGCGGGTGGGCTCAATGGCCAGGGCCTGGCGGTAGGCGTCGATGGCCTCCGCCAGCGCACCACCACGCCGGAGGCTCAATCCCAGGTGATGCCAGCCATGGGCCAGTTCAGGGGCAATGCGTGTTGCTTCCCGAGCCAAGGCAACAGACTCGCGACAAAAGCCTGCATCCTGCAACAGGGTGGCCAGGTTGAGGCGAGCGGCAAGGGTCAGCCGAGGATCCAGCGGTAGCGCCAGCGCCTCCCTGTAGAGCGCCACGGCAGCCTTTGGATCCTCAGGTGCTCGGGCCAGGGCCAAATGAAGCAATAGCTCGTAACGCTCTGGGTGATCGTTTGCGGGGCAGTGGGCCAAACCTCGTTGGAGAAGGGCAATCCCCCTCTCACGGTTGCCGCCGCTGATCTCAAGACCCCCAAGCTTGGCGCAGATGTAGGGATCGGTAGGGGCTCGCCGGAGCTCAGCCTCCATGGCCTCCCGCAGCCGCGTTGCCTTCTTGCCTTGCCGAATGGTCTCAGGACGATAGCCCTCATGGAGGAGGGCAGGTTCAGCGCAGTGCAGCACACGCCAGTACGGTTCACTGGCCAGCAGGGCCTCCACGCTGTCGTCCACCAGGGCGTGGTAAGCGCCACTCCAGCGGATGGCCGGGTGGCGACGAAAGAGACGGCTGACATTGGAATAGGGCGACTGAAGGGAACCACACTCCTGCCGCAGCAAGGTGATCAGCACCCCATCCGGCTGGGCCATGGCCTCCCGCAGGAAGGGAATCGCCTGGGGCCTCAGTTGCTCATCCGCATCCAGTACCAGCACCCAATCTCCCCGCACCCAATGCAAGGCCGCATTGCGGGCCGAGGCGAAATCCCCCGGCCAGGGGAGGGAATGCACCACGGCGCCCGCGGCCCTGGCAATGGCCACGGAACGGTCTTCGGAACCGGTATCCACCACCACCATCTCATCCACAAACTCCCGCACAGACGAGAGACAGGCCGCCAGGCAGGCCTCCTCGTCCCGCACGATCATCGACAGGCTGATGCTCAATCCGTAAATCCTCCCGCCATGCGCGTGGGGGCGCGGCTCATCTGTTGACGCACCATGGTGCGACGGAGCAGTTCGTCGGCCAGGGCCCGATCCCGATCGGCCGGCCCGGTAGTGAGGGGACCCAGGGGAAGACCCGGATCCAGACCACCCGCAGCGGGATCCCCCCAGGTGCGACCCAGGGCCGCACGGCGACGCTCCCCACTGCACGACAGCCGCTCCTGAACGGTGGGGGACAAGGTGGCGGGCCGAAGCGCCCGCAGGGTGGCGTTGTCGGATTCCCAACAGGGGTAAAGGCGCTGGGCATCCGCCAAATGGCCACTGGCACGCACCACCAGCAGGCTCACCACCAGGCGGCGCAGCTCATTCCCCGTGGTGTTCTGGCCCATCGTCATCGGAGGAGGTGGCAGGTTGGGTGGGCTGGGACACCATCGGGGAGGGCTCACCCTTCTGCCGCTGAAGTCGTTCCTGCTCCAGCCCGTGGAGCAGGCCGAGCACGGTGCTGCCCCGCTCCAAACCCCGATCCAGAAGGAAAACCAGCTCAGGGATGCGCCTCAACTGGAGGCGGCGCCCCAGCTCCCCGCGCACATACGGAGTGGCCGCCTTCAGCCCTTCCAGTGCTTGACCCTTCTGTTCCTCCGTTCCAAAAACGCTCACATAGATTTTGCAGTGCTGCAGATCTCCAGCCACCTCAACGCTGGTGATGCTGACCATTCCCTGATGCACACGCGCGTCGCGGATGCCCGAGTTGAGCAATTCACTGATCTCCCGTCGCAGCAGGGAAGCCAGCCGCTCCACCCTTCGGCCCTGTGCCATGGCTAACCCAATGGTGTTGGTGCCACCATCGCACGCAGCACCAACACCAGGCTGACCAGCCCGCTGACCAACGCTCCCACGAGCGCCACGGCGGTGACGGGGTGGACAGCCCGGCCGGTCAGGGGCTGCACCAAGGTGCCCAGAATTCCCAGGGAAAACGCCACCAGGTAGCGGGGGTAGCGAATCACGTTCTGCAGAAACTCCCTCATCGCTGCGCTTCGGTCCACATGGCTGCTGGCTACTCTGCCGCCGAGACGCCCGGCATGGAGACCAGAAGAATGGAATTGCATCAGTTCAAACATTCTGCCTTTTGCGAGAAGGTGCGCCTGGTGCTGGCCGCCAAGGGGCTGGAGGCACAACAGGTGGAAGTGGTGCCCGGCATCGGCCAGGTGGAGCTCTTTCGCCTCTCCGGGCAGCGTCAGGTTCCCGTGCTGGTGGACGGCGCCGAGGTGATCGCGGACTCCACGGACATTGCCCTCTATCTCGAACAACGCCACCCCGTACCGCCCTTGTTGCCAAGCGATCCAAGCGAGCGGGCCCAGGTGTTGCTGCTGGAGGATTGGGCCGACACCGCCCTTTCGACCGCTTGCCGGCGTGCTCTCTTGCAGGCCGCCGCCACCAACACCAAAATTCGTGCGGCGTTGTTGCCTGATGCCACGCCTTCGTCATTGCGCCAGTTGGTGGGAGTCCTTCCCGGAAACCTGCTTGGCCCAATCAGCGACACGCTGGGCAGCCTGTTGGCCCCCCTGGAGGCCCGTCAGCTGCATCGCAATCTCGAACAACTCAGCCACCTGGTGGCCAGGAGAGATCACCTGGTGGGAGGCCAGCTCACCCTGGCTGATCTGGCGGTGGTCGCTCAACTTTCCCTGTTGCGCTTTCCCGCCACCGTGGGAGCTCCTCTCGCGGGGGAGGGTGTCAGCGGCATTGCGGACAATCCTCTGTTTCAGCCTCTCTTTGGCTGGCGCGACAGAATCCTGGCCAGCCTCTCCTGCCGCCGAGCCCCATGAGCGATCCCCTGCTCCGCGAGATGGACCATTACGTGGTGCTCGAACCCGCAGGGGAGGAGCAGATTCTGTCCGCTGCCGAGACCCGGGGCTGGCTGGCCCGGCATTTGTCCACCCTGGCCACCTCCCCCGCCGACCTGGCCCACCTGCCCGATGTGGAGGCCCAGGTGGACAGGCTCCTGGACACCGCCTGTGAACTTGAGGTGGCAGCAGGACTGGCCATTCGCTGGTTTGCCGTGCGCTTGGAGCGGCCCGAATCAACCTGATTCGCCCGATTCAGGTGGGGGGCCTTTCAAATTTTTGGGGGCGTCATTCAACGAGAGGGCCCGCTCTCCATCGGCATGGAGGAGGCTGATGCCTTCTGTTGGGGGTTTGGAGACCTCCGAGAGGATGGAGGGCAATGCTTCCAGCACCCGCATCGCCACCGCTTCGGGGGATTCGCCGGCCTGCGCCACATGAAGGTCGGCCTGGGCATACAGGGGCCGCCGCTCCTCCAGCAGACGCCGCAGACGCCCCGCCGGGTCCGGGTCAGCCAACAGGGGTCGGGCGATGGGATCGGCTCGCAATCTCTGGAGCACCACGGCTTCCGGTGCATCCAGCCAGATCACCACACCCTGGCGCAAATGTCCCCAATTCACGGGCCGAGTCACCACGCCTCCACCCGTCGCCACCACCAGGGAGTGCCAGTGGGCCAGTTGATCCAGAACGGCGGACTCCAGCTCCCGAAATGCCGCCTCACCGTCCTCGGCAAAGATCTGGGGGATGGATCGACCAATCGTCTGCTCAAGAACCCCGTCTGCATCCAGGAATCGATACCCAAGGGCCTGGGCAAGCGGAGGACCCACCGCACTTTTCCCTACACCCATCATGCCCACCAGGTAAAGATTGAGGCCTTTCAATCGCTTGGCCAGATCCGGACGAATGGCAGCCATGAAACCCAGCACGGTAGGCATGTTCCTAGGATGCCGCAGCAATGGAGTTCGTCATGGAGCCCGCCGGGCTGACAGTTCCGGTCCTGACGGAGCCGCGTCCCGCAGGACCACCCCCCCCCCTTTCCCCAGTCCTCACAGCACCTCCTTCCAGCACGGGCAAGGGGTCGGCGGGTCTAGCCCACGGCCGGGGTCGGCCCTGCGTGATCACGCGCCGTGCCACGTTCAGCGCCGGCCATGCATATTTTCTCCCCGAGTTGACTGCCGCGGAGAATGAGGCCTGCTTTGGTCCCTGCACTCTTCAACCCGGCCATGGTCACAACTATGAATTGGTGGTGGCCATGGCCGGCCCCCTTGATGCGGACGGAATGGTGCTCAACCTCTCCGAGGTGAAGCACGCCATCCGTAGGGAAGTGATTGCCCCCCTCAACTTCCGCTGCCTGAACGGAATCTGGCCGGAGTTTGATGTCAGCCGTCCCGAGGGTTGTCTCCCTACCACCGAGGCGCTGGCCCTAGTCATCGGCGAGAGGCTGGGTCACCACCTGCCTGTGATCGCCATCAGGGTTTATGAACATGCCGATCTCTGGGCCGACGTGCTCAGGGGCCCCACGAATCACCCCATGGAAGCCTTCCTCACCATCCGCACCCATTTCGCTGCCGCCCATCGCCTGGCTCGGGAAGAACTGAGCCAATCAGAAAACGAAGCCATTTATGGCAAATGTGCCCGCGTGCATGGCCATGGCCACAACTATTTCCTGGAGGTCACCGTGCGGGGAACCATCCAGGAACGCACGGGCATGGTGTGTGATCTGGCTGCGCTGCAACAGGTTGTTCAGGAGCTTGTGGTGGAGCCTTTTGACCACACGTTTCTCAACAAGGACATTCCCTATTTCGCGAGCTGCGTCCCCACCGCGGAAAACATCGCCCTCCACATTGTGGATCTCCTCAAGGATCCCATTGCGGCCACCGGGTGCCAGCTGCACAAGGTGCGGTTGCAGGAAAGCCCCAACAATGCCGCCGAGGTGTTTGCCGAGACGGCCCTCCTCGGCATGGTCCCCTCAGCGATGGACGCCATGGCCGCTTCCTGAGGTTGGTGCGTCCCCTGTTGCGACTGGTGCTCGCCATCAGCCTCGATGGCCGCCTTGCTCCACGGGAGGGGGGGGCTGCCCAGCTGGGGGGGCCAGGAGATCGCAGAGTGCTGGAGGAGGCCTTGAGCTGGGCCGATGCTGTTCTTGTCGGTGCTCAAACCCTTCGCCTACACCGCACCAGCTGCCTGATTCACGCCCCAGATCTGCTGGAGCACCGCCGGCAGCTGGGCCTCTCCCCCCAACCACTTGTGGTGGTTTGGAGCCACTCTGGCCAGCTCTCTAGCGAACTTCCTTTTTTTCAGCAGCCCTTCGACCGCTGGTTGCTGCTCTCCAGTGGCACTGCCAGGCCTGCTTCCGAGCTGAAGGGCTTCACCAAAATCCTCCCCTTTCAGGATTGGCCCGGTGCCCTGCTCCGCCTTGGTGCCCTTGGGCTAAGGCGGGTCACCGTTCTGGGCGGGGCCAGGTTGGCGGCAGCCCTTGTGGAAGCCAAGGCTTTGGATGAATTGCAACTGACCCTTTGCCCCTTACTTCTGGGCGGCGGTCATCTCTGGCTGCCGCCCGACACCTGGGGTGACCCCGCGAGCCAGTGGACCTTGCAGCGACAGGAAGGGCTGGTTGGAGGTGAACAGCTCATGATCTACACCCGCCAACCAGCTGAAGCGGCCTAAATCCCTGACCCTGGAGCCTTCCGCGGAGCCAGGGTGCCGAGAGTGCCAAAGCGACGGGTCAGGTCTCCCAGGGGCACATCCCGCAGGCTGTCCACCGGCAGCCCCAGCATGCGGGCCAGGCATCGCTTCACCACCACTTCGCTGTCATCCCCAAAGCGCCCGGCGATCAGCTCTGTCAGCACCCCTAAACCACGACCGGTGCGGTCGGTTTCCTCGATCAAGCAACGGCTTGTCGGCCCCGCCAACTTGCGACAAGGATCCTGCAAGCTGGCGCCCAGGCTGGGTGATCCTGCGGAGGCCGCCTGAACGCAGACCTCGGCAAGACGCGATTCCAGCTGCGGACGCATCAATTGCAGCATGGGCATCAGCAAACCAGCCGAGGCTGGTGAGGAGAGTCCCATCACGATGCCGCCGGAGAGAAGGGCGGCGCAATGACGCCGGGCCAGGGGCCTGGGGGAGCGTCTCATGATGGGAGACTGTATTCGGGCAGGAATGGGCCAACCATCAAAGCAGCGCACCCAAGGGAAGAGTTAACTAGTTTTGCGCCTCGCGCGCGCTTTTGGGGGTTCCAGGCATGGCCGATCTGAAAGCCCACTGGCACCAAGCCATGGAGGAGATTCCGGCAGAGCAGTACACCAGGTTGCTGCGGCACGCCACTCCCCCTCCCATGGAACCCCTGCCGTTCTATTCCTGGGCCTGGCTGCAGGCCTTGGAGAGCAGCGGGAGCATTGTGCCCAGCCAGGGTTGGCAAGCCTGTCACCTGGGCCTCTGGCGAGGAGACACCTTGGTGGCCATGGCTCCCCTTTACCTGAAGGGGCACAGCTACGGCGAATTCATCTTTGACCAATCCTTTGCCCAGTTGGCAGGCCAACTCGGTTTGCGCTACTACCCGAAGTTGGTGGGGATGAGTCCAGTCAGCCCGGTGGAGGGGTATCGATTTTTGATCGCCCCAGGCGAGGATCGTCCGAGCCTAACCAGCGAGTTATTCCGGCAGATCGAAGCGTTTTGCATACACCATCGTCTATTGAGCTGCAACCTGCTTTATGTCGATCCAGCCTTTGCCAGGGATGCTCAGGATTCTGGTTGGTCACTGTGGCTGAATGAGCAGAGTGAGTGGACCAATCCAGGCTTTGCAAGCTTTGAGGATTACCTCGCCAGCTTCAATGCCAATCAGCGTCGCAATATTCGTCGGGAACGTCAAGCAGTGGCGACAGCGGGTCTTCAGATCACGCCGGTGGTCGGCCAAGCCATCCCAGCCCATTTACTGGAGCGAATGCACAGGTTTTATGCTCAACACTGCAGCCGTTGGGGGGCTTGGGGGAGCAAATATCTCAACGCCGAATTCTTCGTGGCAGCGTCGAATCAGCTTTGTTCGAACCTGGTTCTGTTCAGCGCCCACAGGGGCGATCCCCTTTCCCCAGTTGCCATGTCGCTCTGCGTTCAAAACGGCCAACAGCTCTGGGGGAGATACTGGGGGAGCGATGTGGATGTCAACCATTTGCACTTTGAAGTGTGCTACTACTCGCCCGTGGAATGGGCGATTAACAATCGTATCCAATGCTTTGACCCTGGTGCTGGGGGACAACACAAAAAGCGCAGGGGGTTTCTGGCCAAACCGCGTCACAGCGTGCATCGCTGGTTTGAGCCCCGCTTTGCGGCCATCCTCCAAGACTGGTTGCCCCAGGCCAATCAGCAGATGGAGGCCGAAATCAAAGCTGTGAACGCCGACCTACCCTTCACAGCCAAGGTCCATCCTCCCACCGCCTGACTCCCACGTTCCATGACCCCTGATTCAGCCATGAGTCCAAGCCTTCCGCCCTTTTCTGCAGAGGAGAGAGAGGCCTCCAGCCAGCGCCGTCAGACCCTGGATGATGACCTCTCCAAGCGCTTCATCGCTCTGGATCCCTGCGGGTATGTCTTGATTCGCGTGGATCACGATCAGCAGGAATTGGTCGCTGAGCACTACAGCAACACCATCAACAACGAAGGCCTGGCCACTGATCCCGACACTGGAGAGGTGATTCGGTGCCAGGGGGCCAAACCGCGTACACCCCTTTCAATTTATCGCGCCCGGACCGCAAAGGAACTGGGAATTGCCCTGACAGAGGTCGAAGGAGCGGGTGCAATCAGCAGACTCGATCATGCCCTCTATCTAGGCAGGGAACTGCAGAAAGCTGAATTTTGCCTAGACAACAGGTCAGATTATATACAGGACTAGCTAAAACACACGACCAGCAAACCTATGCGGGCTGAAGCTCGCGGGGAGAGTCCGAAGAGACTCCGGCATCAGGCTCTTGAGGAAGGGTAGCCAATTGCTGCTCAATTTCTCGTTTTACAACAGCCCGATATTCCTGAAAGTGCTCATTATGGGCCAGGGTGACCAGGAATTGCTCGAAGTTCTGCGGATTGGCGCGTGCAATCGTCCACAGGGAAGACCAGAAGCGCCAACGGGTGTCACGGATGACACCTTGTCTCCAGATCACAATGGCGAGTGCACGAATATCTGTCCAACTCGGGAGAGAAGGCTTACCCAGAGCAGAGGGCACAAATTCCTGCCAGCGAGGACGGCCCATCTTTAGATAATAGTGTTTGACACGATCAATATAAGCATGGGGTTCATAGAGACGACAGAACGCGTCAACGTACTCCGTGGCGATATCTTGTATAGGACGTGTTGGCTTGAAGTTAAGCAGGTTGGTTTGATTCACGCCCTTGGCATCTGCCTGCTCCTGGATCAAACGCCCTTCCTTTTCCAACCGATGCCAGAGGCCCGTATTGGGCAGCGCCTGAAGCATGCCCATCATGGCAGCAGGAATACCGGTTCTGCCGACAAACTGAACAATCCGGTCTCCAGCGCCCTGTTTTTCCCCATCAAAACCAATGATGAAACCGGCCATTACACGGATTCCATAGGACGTAATCCGATCGACAGATTCCTCAAGAGATGTACGGGTATTTTGCAGTTTTTTGGCCGTTTCCAGACTTGATTCATCCGGAGTTTCGATGCCTAGAAATACACTATCAAAACGACATTCGGCCATCATTTGCATCAATTCGTCGTCTGCGGCCAAATCGACTGAAGCCTCGGTGGCAAAGCTGAAGGGGTAGCGATGCTCGATCTGCCATTGCTTGAGCATTGGTAAGAGAAGTTTGGCATTCCGCTTGTTGCCAATGAAATTGTCATCCACCAGAAAAATAGAGCGGCGCCAACCTAGATCGTAAAGGTATTGGAGTTCCCCAACCAGTTGTTCTGGAGTCTTCGTACGTGGTTTGCGGCCATACAAGATAATGATGTCACAAAATTCACACTGGAACGGGCACCCCCTCGAAAACTGCACCGACATGGAGTCGTAAGCATTCAGTTCCAGAAGATCAAACCGCGGGATGGGTGTCGACGTCACATCCGGCTTTTCTCCATTGGCACTGAAGACTCCTTGGGTCTCACCGCTGCGAACAGCCTCGATAAAGAGTGGCAGAGTGATTTCTCCCTCGTCAAGGATTTTAAAATCTGCCAGCTGCAGCTCGGGAGCATCGGGTGTGGAGCTCGCAAATGGCCCCCCGACGGCAACGAGAAGCCCCCTGGACTTGGCGTGTGCGATTTGCACTGCCATATCGGCCTTCTGAACGATCATCCCAGAGATCACCACCAGCTCTGCCCAAGCCCACTCTTCCTCCGTAACCTCTCGAACATTGCGATCCACCAACTTCATCTCCCAGTCTTGGGGGAGCAGCGCCGCGACTGTCACAAGCCCCAACGGCGGCAACAGCACCTTCCGATTGACAAGCTCCAGGATCTTCTCGTAGCTCCAGAAGGTTTTTGGGAACTCCGGATAGAGCAGGAGAGTGCGCATAAAACGGGGGATGGTGGACCCGGGGAGGGTCCAGGCCTGTAAGTGATGATGAACCTTAGGCGGTCCCGCCGCAGTTCGGCCACATCAAAACCACCTACGCGGGTTCGGTCTCTGCTGTAATGGTGCTGCTTTGCATGCATCCCATGGCTGTGGCCTACTACTTGGCACTGGTTGGCGGTGGTCTGGCAACCGCCTATCTGTTCACTGTCGTGCTCAAGGGAATCCGGCTGATCTGAGCCTCATCCCACCCCGTCGCGTCAGCTCCATCACAGCCAGGGCCAGGCCCAGGCTCCCGAGCAGACCAATGGCGGTCACCATGCCGACAGCCCGCGTCAGGCCTGCAGCCAGCAGCCCACTGAAGCCACCTCCGCCGAGGAAGGCAATCTGCCCCAGTCCTGCCATGCGTCCGCGCAACCCCATCGGGGCACCCACCTGTGCCATGAGATTCACACCACTAAGCAGGGTGGCAGTACCTGCACCGAGGAAAAATCCCATCGTCAAACCCACGGGTTGACACCAGGGCCCAAGATGTTCCAACGACATGGCCATGCCGATTTGTGACAGAGCCGTCATAAGGAGGCTAGTTCCCATCAGCACTCCCGGTCGGGCGGAAAGCCAGGTGCTGTTTCGCTGCAACACCACACCTCCGCAAATGCTCCCTGCCGCGATCACGCTGGTGAACACCCCCAAGGCCTGGGGTGAGTGACCCAAGACTGCGGAAGCCATCACAGGAGCCAGGGCGGGGTGGAAAAACCCCACCAGGCAAGCCACCGCCGTGAAGCGAATCACATGGCGAAGCACCGGTCCACAGTCCCTCCAAGCCCCCCGCAGGGAAACGTTGGCTCCCCCAGGGCTATGGAGGTCCCAGCTGCGTTGCGGCTGGAGCACCCAGATGATTGTCGCAATCGGGCCCAAAAAGGTGGCGGCGTCAATCACGAGAGCCAACGTTGGCCCCGTAAGCGCAAGCAACCAGCCCCCCAGTGGTGGCCCCAACAATTTGCCAACATTGAACACGATGGAGAAACTTGTCAGGTAGGGGGCCAGGTCTTCGGGACGATCCACCAGCAGCGCCGTGTATTTATTGCGTGCCGTTAGTTCGTAAGTGCTAGCCGCACCGCCCAGCAAGGTGCTGAGGATAATTCCTGCTATCTGGATGGTCCCTGTAGGCAACGTCATCACCAGAGCCGCTAGGGAGGCACAGCCCAAGAGGGCCCATTGGGAGCGGATCAACACCCATTCGCAGCCAACCCGATCCGTCAGCACCCCTGCAGCACCACTCAGGAGCAGGCTGGGCAGGGAGAGGGCGGCAAAGTGGAGTGCCAATAACAGGGGTTCGCCGGTGCCATCCAGGAGGATCCAGCCTTTGGCCGTCAAACCGGCAAATGAGCCCACGCTGCTTAACCCGGAGGCCGCCAAGAAGATGGAACGCTGGTGATGGCGCAACCAGGCCAGCACCGGGCCAGGGGCTGGATGTCCAGTCAAGTGTCGCCCCGCAGCTCCTCCCGGGCGTGCTGCACGAGACCCTGCGCCCCCACCAGCTCGCCCTCCAAGTCGTAGGGATGGGCGGCCGTCAAGCGAACGGGCACCAGTTGGCCTGGTGAAGCCCCCCAGCCACCGGGGCCAGGATTCACGTGCACCTCTCCGTCCACCTCAGGGGCGAAGCGAGCGGAGCGACCGATCATGGCCCCGGTTTCTGGGTGCACTTGTTCGATCAGCACGTCCACAATGGCTCCCACACAGGCCCCATTCCGCGCCGCCGCAATGGGTTGCTGGAGGGCCATTAATCGATCCCTTCGCTCCTGGGCCACCTCCAATGGCACCGGATCGGGAAGGGTCGCCGCTGGTGTCCCGTCCTCTGGAGAGAAGGTGAACACACCAACGTGGTCAAAACACTGTTCAGCCACAAAGTCCAGGAGATGTTGGAAGTGGATTTCTGTTTCACCTGGGTAGCCCACGATGAAGGTGGTGCGCAGAACGGCCTCCGGTAGCTGTTCTCGCACCCGTGTCAAGACTCCTGCCGTGCCCTCAGCTTGCCAGGGACGATTCATGGCACGAAGGATGTCGGGGTGGCTGTGCTGAAGGGGCAGATCAAGGTAGGGCAACACGTTGGGGACTTCCCGAAAAGCAGCTAAGACCTCTGGAGTCAAGCCAGTGGGATAGGCGTAATGGACACGAACCCAAGGGATCTCAACTCTGCCAAGAGCCCTCAGCAGCTGGGCAAGCTGGGGCTTGCCATGCAGGTCAAGACCATAGTTTGTGGTGATCTGGCTGATCAGGATGAGTTCCTTCACGCCTTGGGCGGCCATGGCTTGGGCCTCCGCAAGTATGGAAGGGATGGGCCTGGAGCGCTGATCACCCCGTAACTTGGGGATGATGCAAAAAGCACATCGGTAGTCACAGCCTTCGGCCACCTTGAGGTAAGCCACTGCATCGTTAGTGGTCCGGAATCGTGGCACTTGATCATTCGCCAGATAGGTGGGCACGGCGCTCACTTGGCTCACCCGCTCCCCCGCCTCCACTCGACGCAACACACTCACAATGTGCTGATAATCGCCGGTGCCCACGATTGCCCTGGCTTCGGGGAGAGCTTCCAGCAAATCCTCCTGAAAATGTTGAGCCAAGCAGCCAGCAATGATGATCTGCTTCCCCTGCTCTGCCAGCTCAACAAGAGTTCGCACCGACTCCTGCCGAGCCTCCTGGATGAAACTACATGTGTTCACTACCACGACAGCGGCATCCCGTTCATCAGCGCTGACGCCATAACCAGCCTCAACCAAAAGTCCAAGCATGTGCTCCGTATCCACCCTGTTTTTTTCACAGCCAAGGTGGGCAAAGGCAACGGTGGGTTTGCGCCTGCTGGGCCGAGAGGGCATGGCGGTGAGAAAGAAGGCTGTGCCACCACCCTATGGAAGCGCCGGTCGCTGCCAGAATTTCAATGCGTTCCCTTCAACCCCGTGACGTCCACCCGCCTTGCCAGCCGACTTAGCAGCAGCCGTCGCCGGGGGGATCCAGGGCACCGCTGGGCACGGGTCGCCATGGCTGTGCTTGCCACGGTCGGCCTGCTGGACACCGGATCGATCACCCTGCATCGCTGGGGGCTTCTTGGTCCCTTGATCTGCCCGGGAGGGTCCGATGGTTGTGACAAGGTCCTCAGCAGCGTTTGGGGCACGTTCCTGGGTCAACCGCTCTCTCTGTTTGGAGCACTGGCGTATCTCACTGTGCTGCTCCTGGCCCTGCTCCCCCTTCTGCTTCAGGGAGAGGCCCGAGCCAAGCTCCAGCAGATCAGCTGGTGGGCCCTGTTTCTGATCAGCACCGCCATGGCGATGTTCAGCTTGGTGCTGCTGGGACTCATGGTTTTTAAAATCAAAGCCTTTTGTGCGTTCTGCCTGCTCTCCGCAACGCTTTCCTTGGCCCTGATGGTGTTGGCAGTGGTTGGCGGTGAATGGACAGAGCGCGGCCAGATGATTTTTCGCGGTGTGATGGTGAGTCTGGCTGTGTGTGTGTTTAGCATTGGTTGGGCTACGGCGGTTGAACGTCCGGAAAGTGCCATTGCCAAGGGCATGCCACCAGCGATCACAAGTTCCAGTTCCCCGGCAGCCCTCGCCTTGGCCAAACATCTCACCGCCAAGGGCGCGGTCATGTACAGCGCCTACTGGTGCCCCCATTGCCACGAACAGAAAGAATTGTTTGGCAAGGAAGGGGCAGCCGCCCTGAAAGTGGTGGAGTGCGCTCCCGATGGCCACAACAGTCAGGCCAACATTTGCCAAGCCAAACAAATCAAGGGATTCCCCAGCTGGGAGATCAACGGCACCATCGACTCTGGCGTGAAGCCATTGGCCAAGCTGGCTGCCATGAGCGGCTACAACGGCCCCAATGCCTTCTGATTCAAGCCGTCAGCACACGGCGCGCCCATCTCGACGGCGGCGGTTCGGATGGGCTGCCCGATGCGATGCAGGCTGTGACACTGCCAAAACGGCTGACTGGAGGGCATGTCGGTTCGAAAATGGCCTCCTCGGCTTTCCTCGCGAAAGAGGGCGGCCTCCATCAGAAGCTGGGCCAGCACAAGCCGTTGCCTAAGTTCATGCAGCAGCAGGAGACGTGAAGCCTGTCCTCCAGCCAACGCGTAGCAAACATCCGGTGTTTGTTGCTGGGCCTGGAGCCACAGCTGGTCCCTCTCGCAGTCCTGACGCTGGGCACGCACTGATCTCAGCGCCTGCCGGATCGCTCCTCCCTCGCGCTCCACACCAACCACCCGCCAACACATTTGACGAATTTGCTCCATCTGTTGTTTCAACGCCTTGGGCGTTGTCGAAGCAGCGGAGAGGGTGGGGAACGGGCGCAGCACGGCTGCCCGAATCTTTGCCACTGCTGATGGTGCTGTTTGCAGAGTTGAGAGCTGACGCGCAAACACCAGACACTCCATCAGTGAATTGCTAGCCAGTCGATTGGCCCCATGAACACCCGTGCAGGCCACCTCTCCGACGGCATAGAGACCTGGCATGGTGGTGGCGGCCTGCAGATCGGTCTGCACTCCTCCCATCCAGTAGTGGGCAGCTGGAGCCACCGGGATCGGAGTGACCAAGGGCTGCAGACCCAGTTCCAGGCAACGGCCAAGAATCGTGGGGAAATGCTTCTCCAAACGTTCCTGACCCAGCGGTCTCAAATCCAGCCAGAGATGGTCCACCCCTTGCTCTTTCATCTTGCGCGCCAGTGCCCGGCTGACCTGATCCCTTGGAGCCAGGTCTCCGCCACTCAGGTGGGCGACGGGACTTTGCCCTTGGGCATCCCTGAGCCGCGCCCCTTCACCCCTGACGGCCTCACTGATCAAGAAGTGCGGAGCACCTGGCAACATCAAGGCCGTGGGATGAAATTGCACAAACTCCAAATCGCGGATCTGGGCGCCAGCTGCCCAAGCCATCACGACCCCATCCCCGGTGGCCTGACTGGGATTGGTGGTATGGGAAAACAGGTGCCCTCCACCACCACAAGCCAACACCACCGCACTTGCACGAAGCCAACGCAGCTGGTTCCCTTCCAACACCTGCAGGCCAACACAACGCCCCCCCTCCACCCAGAGTTGCAGGGCCGGGACCCCCTGATGGTGCTCCAGCATTGGGCGTGAGTGCACATGCCGCTCAAGGGCGTCGACCAGGGCCCCACCGGTGCGGTCTTGCGCGTGCAACACCCGACGATGGCTATGGGCAGCCTCCAATGTGGTGCTCAACAACCCATTCTCATGGTCAAAGGCCATTCCCAACTCAAGGAGACGCTCCACGCAGGCGGGGGCGTGGCGCACCAGAAGATCGACTGCTGGTTGATCACACAGACCAGCTCCAGCCCGGATGGTGTCGGCCATGTGGCTCTCCAAGCTGTCCTCTGAACGGGTTACAGCCGCGATACCGCCTTGTGCCCAACGACTGGCAGAGCGAGGGTTGAGTTGTTTACTGAGCAATAGAACACGCAAGTGCTTTGGGAGCTCAAGACAAGTCATCAGCCCTGCAGCACCGCTGCCCACCACAACCACATCCCAATGAGAAGCCAGCAAAGAGGCCATAGGCGACGAGCTCTGCCATGAGCCTATGGGAAGGAAATCCCCTATCGCTCAGTTGGATGGCTGCCCGGTACCGCCTCCATCAGCCGAGACATCCTCAGCCTCTACATCGATCGTGACCTGAGACGGCTCGATGGCGTCACGGTTCCCTTCGGTCCACGTTGATTTTTTTTCACCAGTCAACGGGAACCCACACGCCGGGCAGTTCTCCGTGCCAAAGCTGGTGGTTCCGCAGGATGGGCAAGTGGTGAGGCGTCGACGGAACGCCTGCCATGCAAGGGCACCAGCTCCTGCCGCCAGGAGTGGCAGGAGCAACAGCAGAAGGGTCACTCCCCCGAGCACATCCAGCAGGAGCCGACCTGCAGTGCCAGGAAGAAGGAGAAGGATGGCGGCCAGAACCACCCAAAACCATGGGAACGAGGAGCGTTGCATTCAGCGTTGAAACCGGGGATGATCTTCCATCCACCGTTCGCATGCTGCCAGAGCTTCAATGCCTGCCCAACCAATCAAGCTGGTTGAAACCAGCCAAACCAGCAAGCCCCCCAGCACGAAAACAATAGGAACAAGCGCGAGCACAGCCACACCAGCCAAAACAATGAACCCGATAGACGCCGACACAAGCAACAGGCTTGCGGGGAGGGATGGAATGGCAGTGATCCGGAGCAAAGGTGATCGAGTCATTCGGACTCAGTCAAAGTTACATCATTTTGACGCTTAAGGGAGAGAGTCAACAGGGAGAGGGAGTGCGGATGCCCCCCCGTGCCTTGAGCGAGCAATGGCCGCGCTCAAACACTGCCCAAAATACAAGATCACACCAAGCAACCATAGCCAAAGCATGAGCAACAAAATACCGCCAACGACTCCATAGGCCTGAAAGCGCAGGCCCATCAGGAAAAGAAGTCGTCCCAAAACAAGTGTTAAATATGTTGACACCGTACTAATTAGCAATGCTCCTGGAATCAACGGTCTCAGCGGCACCCGCCTTGATGGCAACAACCAGAGAAGCACAATAACCGACAAGAAGGCCAGCAGGTTGGAAATCATGAGATCTGCCCCAGCAGAAAATGTGCCAAGCCAGCCATAATATGGTGGCAAGAACTCTGATAACTGATCCCTCAGCATGATCGATCCCAGGACACGGATATTGCCTATGATCTGATCAATGATTAACAATGGTCCCACAAGAAGCAGTATAAATAGAGATTTCACCCGTAGCAGAATGAATCGTTGAACGATCCCGCTCCAAGACAACGTTTCAAGCCCGGATGGTCGATTCCACCAAATACGATCAGCCCCTCTTTGGAGAGTGAGATAAATATTGTTTGCATTTAACAACAACAAGAAAACTCCAATGATCCCCGCTCCAAATCCTTGCCGCAAAAAACGTGCGAGGGCATCAGTGAAAAGCGGCCTTGCCTCCCCAGGAACAATTTCGCCAAGCAGAAACCTAACGTGCTCCAATAAAAGATCATCCTGACCAAGGAATCGAGAAGCAATTGCAAGAACAATCAACAAGGCAGGAAAAAAGGACTGCAGGGTATGAAAGGCAAACGACGCACTTAGATCGATGCAGTCAAACCTCAACCAGAGCCGATAAGCTCGCCAAAACACCTGCAACAGCTTGGTCCAAGAACGCCCCATGCTTTGTCAGGGATGGCAACGCTCCTAGACTAAAGCAAGCAATAGTCCTGATGATCAGCCATTAAAAACCACCCAAAGGGTGGATTTCGCTTCTATAGTCCTGATGATCAACAGCAAAAAAGCCACCCGTTGGGATGGCCATTTTTTAATCTTGCAATCATTGCGCTGATATTCACATCAAAAGCAAGTGATTGGGAAAATTTTATCCTGGCATCGTGCTATTTTCGCGAGGTGCTACCACCTAACTATCGTCGCCGCTGCTGCGTTTCACAACCGAGTTCGAGATGGATCGGTGTGGTTCCACAGCGCTATGAACACCAGGAAATTTTCCAT
>JBKDSY010000169.1:0-4622 GCA_046340755.1 Cyanobacteriota bacterium | reverse complement strand
CACGGGCAGCTCCCGCGCCAGCTCCTCCTCCAGCGCCCCCCAGCGTTGCGAGGGTCGGGGGGTGAGGGCCACGCGCCGGGGCCAGGCCGCCAGTTCCTGCAGCCAGGGTTGGGGCGTGCCATCGACCGGACTGAAAAACCTTTCACCATCAGCCACCACCACCGCCACCGCCTCCGGATGGAAGGCTGCCAGCTCCGCCAGGGTGCGCAGGGGGCCCTGGCCAGTGGGCCCCTGGCAGAAGAAGGGTTCTCGGTGAAAACACACCCAGTCAGCAAGCACCCCCTCCTGGCGCAGGCGCCCCAGCCAGACTCGCAGGTGGCGCGACTGCTGGTCGGCCAGGCATTCCTGATCAATCAGGAACAAATAGCTCCGCCGCTGGCGCCTTTGGCCATAGCAGGGTGTAAGCCAGCCGCCGAGGCGCAGGCTCGCCTCCACCGTGGCGGCGTCATCAAGATCGCCCGACGGCAGCCGCTGCCAGATGTTGAGCGCTCGGCCAAGGCGATGCGTCTCGGACAAGCCCAGCAGGTCGGGCTCGATCGCGCTGAGGGCAATGCGGTGCAGTTGGGGTTCGCCCTGGATCGCCAACCTTTGCAACACCAGCCGCGCCTGGCGCCACCACCAGCCCCGCACGGCCCCCTGCACCGCCACCACAGAGAACAGGGCGCCAAAGACCGTCAGCAGGGCGAGTTCGCTGGGCAGCAGAAATAGGCCATCCTCACGGGCAAGTTCGATGGGTGGCGGAGGGGGGGCTGGCTTTGGCGAGGGAGTTGGCGGCGGTTGCGGGATTGCCTGAGGAACCGGGACTTGTTGAGGGATCGGGTTTTGGGGCTGTTGTTGGGTCGTTGTCCGCTCCGGCGCGGCACCCCGCCAGCGCTGGACCTGCACCACCCCGCCCACCCCGGCCGCAACAACACCGGCCGCAACAGCAAGGGCCAATGGCGTTGTGGGCAACCAGCGCAGCAGTCGAGCGCGCCGGCGTTCCACACCCGAAAGGGCTTCCTCCAGGGCAGCCGCTGTGCTCGCGACGGGGGCTGCCACCTCCTCCTCAACCGGACCTGGCCACCACTCCTCCACATGGTGGCGGAAGGCTTCCTGCTCGCTGGCGGAACGGCAAAGCACGGGCCCCAGCAAGGTGGCGAGGCGGGCGGGCTGGTCCAGTGGAACGCCACGAGCCGCCAGGGCCAGCAGCAACTGGTGCAGGCGAAGTGTTTCGGGTACGCCCACGCGGAAGGAGTCCTGGCGCAAGTGCTCCAGCAGCTCGTCGAGGTGTTCCGGCCAGCCGCCGCTCAGCCGCTCAGCCACTGACGGGTCACCTCCTCAGCCCTGTCGCGATCATCGCGAGTTTTGATCAGCCCGCTGATGCTACGGAACACAGCCTCCTGGTGATCACGGCCTCGCAGGCCAGTTGCATCCGCCGCCTCCCCCAGCACGCGCCGCAGGGTGAGCAGCCACAGCAGCAGCTCAGCGGTGGCAGGCTTTTTGCGCAGCCCGCTGGTCGGTTCGCGCAGCTTTCGAAACAAGGCGATCGCATCACGGCTGAGGGCTGAGTCGTCAGGAATCTCCTCCAACTGCAGTGCCACGATCTCAGCCAGCTTTTCCTTATCGGGAAAGGGAATGTTGTAGTAAACGCAGCGCCGCAGAAAAGCATCCGGCAAGTCGCGCTCCGAATTGCTCGTGATCACCAGCAGGGGCCGCAGCTCTGGATCAGCCCGAAGGCGTGTGTCGCCCAGCTCGGGGATGCGAAAGCACAAATCTTCCAGCTCCGTGAGCACGTCGTTGGGAAAATCCCGTGGCGCCTTGTCGATCTCATCGAGCAGCACCACCGACCGCCGTGGTGCACCGCTCCGCGCCAGGGAGCGCAGGGCTTCAGGCAGCTCATCCGCGGCGAGGCTGTTGAGAATGGCCTGTCCGAGGGCGTTGATCGTGAGATAGCGGATCGGCGGGGCCTCCTCAGGCTTGCGGCCGCTATGGATGTCTTGAAAGCGCTGCAGGGCGTCGTAGTGATAGAAGAGATCCCTTGCCTGGCTGGTGGACTTCACCGAGTAGGCCAGCGGCTCCTCCAGACGGAATTCCCAAGCCAAGACATCCGCGAAGCGAGATTTGCCCGTCCCGGGTTCGCCGGTGAGCAGCAGTGGCTGACCGAGGAGCAGGGCCACGTTGCAGGCGTCCCTCAGGCCCGGGTCCACCAGGTAGCGGCCGGGTTGGCGCAGACGGGTCTGCAAGGGCGGCGGGAGCTGGGGTCCGGGTTCAGCAGCCTGATGGCCGTCGCCGCGGAACAGATCGAAGGAGGAGTTCATGGCGAGGGCGCCGCAGCCTGCAACCGCTCCTCAAGATGCTCTGCCAAGGTCTCCATCGGAAAGCTCATCAGTTCGGATCGGTCCCAAAACTCAGTGTAGAGGCGCTCCAGTTCCCTCTTGAACCTCCACCTGTCGCACCCGCGGCCGTCCAGAAACTTCCGGACCGGATCACTGTCCGCCCACTTCTGAGTGTCGCCCAGATTCACGCTCTGAAATCGAGGCAAAACGACAGGGGCTCCTGCTGCAGAGGCGCCAAGTCCTGAAAGAGCTGCATCCAGCCGCTTGATCAGGTGGAGATGGCTGGCCATTCTCCACTTGTGGAGCCAGTAACTCAGCATCAGCCAGCGCAAAGCCGGCAGAGGGATGCGGGGCGGACGGGGCTCATTATAGCTCACCACGATGAAATGGATCAACCTCCTGCTATCAAATGCCGGGCATTCCCACCACAACTGGCAGACTCGCTCTAACAGGCTTACGCCGCCATCGGCGCAGGAGGTTGGATCAACCGAGCTGGAGAGAACAATTGGTTCCGGATATAGAGAAAACAGAGCACTTAAGTCCATGTTGACCTCTGAATCCATCAACAAGCGTGTATTCAGATCCGCTAGGAAGCCCTCAGCCGTGAGTCTCGCCAGGCGGGAGGGCTCGGGGAGGTGATAGTGCACGGCCTTTGGCTTGGCTTGGCCTTGGCATCGCAGCAACAGCGGCGCGTTGTGCTCAAGAAAGCGCTCGATATACACTGAAACGGCCTGCTGCCTCTCCCCGTGCAAGATCACCACCATGGGACTAGGCTGATTAGTGGCCATCAAACGCTGGAAGGCTGCTCCCAGCACACCATCCTGCTCATGGCGATCCGGCAAATAGCGCAAAAGATATGGCACTCGCTTGCGGCGGCCACCCTGACATCCTAGATCTGTGGAAAGATTTATGGATTCAGTTTTTGCGCCATCCTTAACCCGCTCTGCTAGCTTACGCAAAGAGCGCTCCACCATGATTTGGAGATGGTCGGGATTGCGAACGAATTTGACGACAAGATCTTTGTCGTGGCAGAGCCGTTGTCTAAATGCCTCCTGATGTTGACCAAACTCCGTGTCGCGAATTGCATCGGCAGGGAGATCAAGCTCCTTGGATTGACCATCCAAAAGGAACAGAAGTCGTTCAATTCCGTGCTCTGTTGCCGTCTCAAATTCCTGTTCTGTATAGGAAACCCCCGGCCGATCACGCACGGGAGAGCCATAACGCATCCCAATGATGCCAATGTAGACATCTGACATGCTGACCTCTCTCTGATCAACATGGGCTGGGGTGTTGTCCTCTGCGCTGAAAAATGACATATTTGCAATTGTATGGCCTTCGGCGATTACCGCATCGGCTGCCCGATCAACATAAGAGTTTCCCAGGCTTGGATATTGCTGAAGTTCTGATGTGTGGGAGATAAAGACGCGCCAACGGCCAGTGGGTGGCAGACGCGGGGCCGATCGGTCCTCACTGCCCCCCGCTGAGCTGGATCTGGAGCTTCTGGCTTGGGCGATCGGAGAGAACGCAACCTCGAAAAAATAGTTGCGGTCGGGTGGCTTGCCAGGTCGTGCAACAGCGGATGAATCCAGGATCCCTGACGGCTCGCCTACATTTGATGGGCTATACGCTCGAGTGGACTTGAGCTAGAACACATGTCCTACATCCAATGGGTGCCTGTCTCGGAAGAAGCCATAGCCCCATTCGCCGCACCACCCCGCCAGCCGATCCGCCCAGGCCTCGCCTTCTGGATCGCGGCCGGTGTAGCTGATGAAAAGGGCGCTCATCGGCTGGGCGGGTCTCCTCCCAAAGCAACCTATTCCTGGACTCTCCCCCGGCCATGGTGCTGGCGGGTGCCTCCAGCTCCTGCCGACTGGAACAGCGCCAAACGCTCCTCTCCTGGCAGGCAGATGGCACACCAAAGCGGCTCATCCAAAAGGGGGGCACCTTGAGGTGCTCGGCCAACCCCGGCGGCTGCCCCCCAGCCCGGTGAAGAAGCAGGAGCTGCTGCCTGGGGGAGAGCCCACAGCGGCCCATTGCAACAGCCCGAGCACCCTTCCCAATGGCTGCGGCGGGCCTCAATCATTCCCCACCAGCGCGTGTTTGCCTTCCCGCTCCCCCTCCGCCGCGCTTGCCGGCAGCCCTGGCGATCCTGGTTTGGGCCGCAGGGACACTTCCACCAGGCAGGCTTGTGGCCCCCTCACCCGTCGCCAAGTACACCTGCTGCAGTTCCTCCGGGCTGATCAGTCCATGGGCGACGCACCAGCCGATGGCCTGGACGCGATCGCGCACGCCGATCTGTTGGTAAGT
>JBKDSY010000168.1:0-24795 GCA_046340755.1 Cyanobacteriota bacterium | reverse complement strand
GGCGTTGATGCGAACACTGGTGCGGTCGTAGGCGTGGATGGTTTCCTCGGCCAACAGCAGCCGGGTGATGCCGTCAATGTGATGCACTGCCTTGATGCCATGGATCTCCCGTTCCGTGATCCCCTTGGCATCGCTTCGGATACCTGACAACGCAATCGGTCGTCCCCTCTCCAGGTCGAGATAGAGACGGTCCAGGTCCAGGGAGGAGCACCCTTTTGGTAGTTCTGCTTCCAGTGGCATGCCCGAAAGGGGAAGCTCTTCACTCACCCCATGGATCTGGGATGTGCGGAATAGAAAACTGCCATGGGATTTGTTGATCGTCTCACTGGTGAACGTGCTGCCCTTGTTGGTCTGCGTGAGCGTCACCGCGGTTGTTTTGCCCGTGATGGCATAATCCGCACGGGCCTGGATTGCGGTCTGGGAGACCTGGAAGGGAGCAGCATGCCCTTCGCCATCCTCGATGATCACCCAACTGTTCGGATGAAGCTCCTTGATCTCCCGGTCGAGGTAGACGAGGGCCTCACCTTTTGCTTGGGTGTTTGCTCTTCCCAAGCCATCCATCCAGATGGTGTTGGGCGAAGTACCAGCTGAATCCCCGTCCCAGTCGAAGGTGTACGGCCCAGCCGTCCCTCCGTCGGTCAGGCTTTGGTGACGCGGAGCTGTCGCACCAAAGAAACCAGCGCTCTGACGCATCACGTGCAGCCCCACTACGACTTGGCCCCGCTCCTGTTGTTCAGGGTCGGGATCCATGCTGGCCTGCACCAGGGTCATCAACTTGTGCCGTTCCCAGGTTTGGGATCGCACCGCGGCTGCGAGCCCGTCTCCTGACCAGTACCGGCCTCGAATGTGGGAGTTCACTGCTCTGATGTCGAGAGGTTGCAACCGGATGGGCATGTCGCCGCGGAGCAGCAATGGCGCCTGAAATCCTGGTGTCTTGCGCACCACCTCCGGCACCAAGCCACTGGAGGTGAGCACCACTTTGGTGAGGCCAAAGGCTCGGTCTTCCTGGGCCGAGACAACGCGAAGCGGCACGGTGGCCACGAATCCATCCGGCCCGGGGGCCTTCCCCACCGCCAGGATGCGCGTGCCTTGACTGAGGTTGAGGCCCAACCCCTGAAGATAGATCTCGTCCACCGGTAGGGCCTGGAGCTCCGCGTTGATCGCGGGATTGGTTTCTTTGTCCTTCCACCTGCGGTCCAGGGCAGCCTGCAGGTCGAGCTGCGGGCTCAAGGGATGGAACGTTTTGTGGTTTAAGTCATCGATGGAGAGGACGTCGGGCTGCCTCTGAATGTCGAAGCTATCGTCGAGGTCAATGAGGTAGAGCGTTCCGTTCTTGCTGTTCTCCTTCGTGCCATCGTGGTAAATGGCCAGGTGTTGGGGCCTCAGGGTACGGGTAGGGATGTCGTTCCATTCGGCTCGGGCGGTGATGGCTTCCACCGTCTCAAACACCTGGGGTAGCTTGCCTTTTTGGTGGGGAATCGACATGGCTTGCACGCCGGCATCGACCTGGACCTCCCGATAGGGGTCGTCGGAGGCCTCCACGGTGAATGCGAGATGGGTTGTGGAGGCCACCCCAGGTGCCATTCGGTAGCCAATCATCCGTGTCAGTTCGAGGACGGAGCGGCGCTGGGTGGCCGTGCCAAGAAAACCTTCATTGGCCACCCGTTCGGAATAGAACGAGAGCACGTCACAGACCAATGCGTAAGCATCCATCAGGCTGATCGTGGGATCCGCGAGCTGGCGGGTGCCAAGGGCCTTGAGAGGGGTAAGCGGCGCACCGGTTTCGGGGTGGGGAATCACCGTGCGGGGTAATGCCCAGCGCATCCGTGCCATTGCCTCGGGTTGGGTGGTGATGCGATAGGTGATCTGGGGCAGTCCGGAGCGGTTGACGGGCCGACGCGGTTCGGCCGGGACATCGCCACAGGGGGATGGGTTGTTGCTGGTTGCCATGATCAGCGCCCTCCGTTCATCAGGAATTTGACCTGGCCGTTTTCAGGTCGGCTCGGGTCGTTGTCCAGACGGGCGATTTCACTGCTAGCGATGGGCAAAATCCCATCTGCGGCATAGTTGATGCCCGGTTGATCCATGCGGGAGAAGTAACCGAGACTCTGATCAACCTTGGTGGTCATGCCGATCCACGCCACCCCTTCCACCTGCATCGCCCGGGCGATCAGGGGAGACAAGGCAACGTCCTGTCCAAATTCAAGGTCGTCGGGATGAAACAGTCCGCGGGCTCCATTCGGCAGATCCCGATTGGAGAACAGGTCGAGCAGATCCTGTTGAACCTCGGGGATTTCCGCGTCGGCTTTCACGCAAACATGAAAACAGAGGTTCAATGGCACGAAGCGGGGGGAGATGAATTCCAGGTCGTGGCCGGCGAGCCGGTAGTCCTCCAAAAAGGCCCGCAGGTCGGCTTCCAGCGCGTCGTCGATGTCACCACCGCCCACCCGGTCGATGGCCAAGGTGATGGTGCTCCAACTCCCAGTCCAGCGGCGGCGTGCATAGGCATGGGTCACGGCAGGGTGGAGGGTGACGGTCGCGGCGTAGTCGGAGGCCGTGACCGCCCGTTTGGGAACCCGAAACGCCTGTGGGGCGGCGACCTGGATGGCCGTGCGCGACTCAGGATCGCATCCGCCCGTAGCAGGAATTGGATGTTCAATGGTGTGAATTCCGCTCCCGTCTCCCGTGACCACATGGGCGATGCTGCCGGCGCCGATGTTGCCGCGAGGGCCGCCACCATGCCGGATGCGAGCCCTGAAGACAGCTCCATCGTTGGGGAGTCGTCCGAGGACGCCATCGCCAAAGCGCACATAGGCCGCACCCGGTGCCGTGCCAGGTTCGACCACGAAATGGGGCGCGTAGCGCTCCGACGCCAGCAGATCTGGCACGATCGTCCAGGTGTCCCCATCGCCATGGAGGGACACCTGGGCAACGGGCACTCCCCGTGGAGCCAGGGCGGCCAGGGCGGGCTGCTCGCGGGCCTCTCGCGGGGTGAAGGGCACGGCGCGGACCACCGCCTGGGCGTTGAGCCGCAGACGGTGGGTTCTCCCGGGGCCGTCATCCGGCAGGAGTCCTGTAGTGGTGTCAAGCCCGAGGGCGATTTCATCCTCGTAGGCCGCTGCTCCGGTGGTGCGGTAGTCAAGGGTGCGACCCTCGTCGACCAGGATCACGTTTCCCCGTGCAACCGACATGGCCTGGCCACCCACCCGGCCGATGGGCAGAGGAAAGCGGAGGGCGTCTTCGCTGAACCAGTGGATCTCGGTGAGCGGCTGATTAAACACTGGGTCGTCAGCGGCGCGCGGCTCCTCGCAAAGCCGCACGAGTTGACGATGGCTGGGCTCCGGACTGTCGCCGTGGCTGCCGCCGAAGGGAACGGTCTCCTCCAGGATCAGCAGGTCACCCTTGAACAGCTCGAGATCCTTTGGGGAGCCTCGCAGGTAGGCGGAGGTGGCCCCCGCCTCCAGGCAGCAGTGCTCGTCTCCCCAGTCATGCAGTTCAATCCTATTTCGCGCCGTGCGCAGGGAGCGGAGGGGTTCCAGGGATTCGAACACGATGGAGCCATGGCGCACCATCTTCTCGATGAGCTCGGCGTTCCGCGGCAGCACCGGATTGTGCCTGCCGCGTGTTGCCTCTGGTCGGGTGAGAAAGCGGGTGCCCCGGGGAAGGATATCGGGCGAGCCGTACTTGTCGGTGCTGGCGGTGATGGCCACAGCCGTGCGGGCATTCTGCCCTTCGCTCGCGCGGTAGCCCAGCAACCTGGCGTGACGAACCAGCGATTGGCGGAAGCGGGCCTTTTCGAAGAAGGCTTCGGTGCCGACAGCGTCTTGAAACCAACTGACGCGGTCGGCGGCATCGGCGAGAACCTCCACCAGGGTGACGCCGAGATCAGCGGGGTTCCGTTCGGTCCAGCCCGGCAAGGTGCCCGCCATGCGGTCGAGCATGAGTTGACGAAATCCAGCCCAGTCACGGCTGAGGTAGTCGGTGGGCGGCCCGCTGGGGCGGGCTGGTGCCGGTTGCTCCACCTTGGCGCCATCAAAGGGGGAGGGACAGTCCACCTTGAAGGAGAAGGACAGGCTGGAGAGCTGGGGATCCATGTTGGCGATGGCCTCCGGGTGGCGGGGATCCTTCCGCAGCGACAGGGTGTAGGTGGAGAAGTCGCCGGCCCGATCCAGGGTGAGCCGAACCGTGTGTCCATCGTCTAGCCGGTTGGCGGTCAGCACCTCGAGGTCCCGAATGCGGGTGCCCCCATGAATCGCGAAGTTCTCTTTCGTCAGTAAGGCCACCCCAGACGTTTTGAGGAAGGTGACATCAAGCTGCTCGTGGGCCATCCCGTTCGGAGACTTGCCATCGACCACCACCAGGTGATCGATGCCGTTAAGGACAAGCCCCCCCCCCATGTCGCGGTCGCTGGCCAGAACCCGCTGGCGGCGAAGGGATGTTCCGCAGTGGCATGTCCAACCGTTCACAGGCTTCCCTCCACGACCGCCTGGAGTTGCTCGCTGTCGCCAAGAAGGCTGTAGATCACGGTGACGCGGATGAGGCTGTCCATCGCTTCGGCTTGCACGGCCCGCACCTCAATCACCTCGGCGAGCCACTGTTGCAGGGAGGCTTGCACCATGTGCCGCACGGCACCGGCGATTTCGGGTGAATTGTCCGCGAAGATCATTTCGTTCAACCCAGCGCCGAAACTGGGTCGGTTGATCCGCTCGCCGCGTCGGGTGAACAGCACCAGCTCCACCATGTCACGGATCTGGCCCTCGCGGTCGACGACGGCGGTCGTCCCCGCGGGAGAGATGTGGTAAGGGAAGGAGAACCAGGTCATTGGGCGAGCACCTTGGTCTGAGGTGTGGTCCAAACCACCGGGCCATTGGGGATCTGGCCCGCCTTGCATTGGTCTGATGGGTTGACCAGGAGCACTGGGGTGCCGCCAGAGCTGACTTTGCTGGCTGCCTTGGCGAACTCCGCCGTCACGCAGGGCTGGGGCTTGGGTTCCGGCGTGGTGAAGGGACAGCCGGCGATGGAGCCCTGGTCGCCCTGCAGGGCGACGGGAGATCCGCTGATCTGCAGCTTGGATCCGCTCGCGGAGATGGTGACGGGAATGGCGTGAGGACAGGTGGCGATGGTCGCCTGGGTGAGGATGGAGGTGGTCATGGGAGCACCTTGAGGTTGCCGTTGTTGATCGTGACCCCGTCGGAGCCCAGCTTGATGGAGTTTCCTGAAAAGGTCACTTCCATCGCCTGCGCTCCAGCCTTGATCACGGCCTCTCCCGAGGAGGTGGTGACCGAGAGGGTCAGCTCTGTCTGACCCTTGACGTCGATCACCTCAAAGCGGAAGTTTTCACCAGCCCAGACTCGGGTGAAGGGCTGGTTGGGCCCCATGGTGGCGGGGGGGTCGCCGACATTCCAAAAGCCACCACTCCAGATGGGGCAATTGGGATCGCCGCGCTCGAATTCAATCCAGACATTGGCCCCCACGGGTGGAATGGAGAAGATGCCGACACCTGGACCCGCGCCTGGTAGGCACGGCATGGCCCAGGCGAGGGTGCCATCTCCCATTACATCGGCAACGCTGATTTGCAGGCGGCCCAGGCCAAGGGGGTCAAGGTTGACCTCAACCTTGCCTCGGTATTTGCCATAGAACACTTGATCGTCGGATCTCATAGGGGGGAGACCTCGGGTGTCACCATGGGCACGATGGGAAGAAGACCATCACGCCACAGCTCAAATTGCTGGGTGTATTGGCCTGGCTTCAAAGAGTGTCGAACCTCGGCCACTGTGTATTCGCCATTGTATATCATTCCCAGGCCTCTGATCTGCACCGCGTAATAAGGCTTCAAGATTGAATCGTAGCAAGTGTTGTCGATGGTGCCGTTGACCCTGAGAACCCTTCTGGCGCTGGCGTTGACTGTCGCCATCAACCGGGCCAGAACCTGGGCGGCGTTGTATCCCGATGTCTCCAGTTGCCTTGTTCGAGTCTGGCCGATCTGGGTCAGGGCGTCGGACATCGCCGACTGAGGGATGGTGGTGGCGGTGGGGATCTCCAAGGGCACCACCTGGCCGGTGGCCCGGTCCTGCACTCGAGCGCGGGCAGCGGTCAGGGTTTCTCCATCGTGCATCACGGTGACGTCGTAGGCATCCGACATGGGGCCGAGGTTGACGGAGATCGGCTTCTGTGGAGGTCCGGCCTTGGGCACGGGGCCGACGTAAAGCTGGCTTGTCCCAGGAGTGGGGCCGGGTTCGACAAAGGCCTTGAAGCCATGCACCTCGGCCAAGCGGCGGATGTAAGCCAGATCAGACGAGGTCTGTTGCGGTGTGCCCTCGGCTGGCACGGAGGGCACACTCACCAAGGGTGGCTCCACCTTCGGCACCAGTCCGTAGACGGCATAGGGCAGGGCGAGGACCCTCACGATGTCCTCATCCTTCAGGGCTGGATGTTGGGTCCGCTTTTGTTCACGGTCCATCACCCAGGACAGATCACGGGCGAGAAGCACGTAGCGACCTTCACTGTCCCCATGTCCCGGGATGTATTGGGTTTGGGTGACGATGCCATCGAAGATGGGTGTTGGCTTCAACCCGTTCCACACCACCACCACGGCACGGGCACCCCTCTGGAAGCGGACGTCTTGGACAAATGGCGGGTTCAGTGCGCTGAGGGGCCCTTCCCGACCGACCAGCAATGTGAGCTTCATCCCCGAATCGGTTTCCATTGACTGCTTCACCTCGATCTCCTCAATGGCTTCCATGGCCTCCGCTGGTGCAGGGGCGATCAGCGCTTCCTTGCCGAGCAGAAGGGTGACGCGGATCCCAAGGATGTTGCCGAATCCGCTCATCCTGCGTTGACCCCCTTCAAGTCAGGAAGTGGAATCACCAACAGGCTGTCAGGCGTGGTGGTGAGGTCGTCGGGGTGGGCGACGCCGTTGGCATTGGCGAGGAGCCACCAGGCCGTGGGCTGTCCATAGGCCTGTGCTGCCAGGATGTCACTGCGGTCGCTGTCGGTGGTGCGCACGCGCCGTGCGGGTTGGTAATGATCGGGCTGGGGCAGGATTGGCGGCACGATGTAGCGCACTGTGCTGCCATCCGCCTGGATGATTTCGGCTTGAGGAGCCTGGGCGTAACGGCTGTTGGCGTCGATCATGGAAGCGTCCTTAAATCGTCAGGTTGTCGGTGAAGTGGGCCACGTTGTCCACACTGGCAACGGTGGCGAGGGTTTCCTTCACCACTTGATGGGTCAGGAATGCCCAGTAACCGGGATTGACCATCGAAAGGTCGTTGTAGGTCAAGACTTTCATCGATAACGACACATCGGCCCGTATGGGGTTGAGGGCGACATCATGGGCTGTTTCGGTGATCGAGAGGCTTTCGATCTTCACTGGCACCACCCGTTTCCAGCCATAAATGAACAGCGTGAGTGGAGCCGCGGGCGGCACGACCTCCATCGTGCCTGCCAGGAGGAGGCCCTGGTTGATGCCAACCAATTTGCTTTTGGGATACACCATCATCTCCAGTGCGGCGAGATAGCCTGCAATACCTCCCCCCAGGGGCCCATTCGCTCCCTGCTCCATCTGGTCGATCAGATCGATCTTCAGGTTCACGCTGATGGTTTCCGTCGGTGGCCCGCTCAATCGCAGCGGCTCTGCTTTGCCACTGCCTGCCTGGCTGTAATTGGGTGTCAGTGACCGACTGAGTTGATCTGGGTTGTACTGGAAGATGGCCACCGAGGAGATGGGGTTGAAGATGTCGATGCTGACGATGGCGCCCTTCTGGAGGGGGGGCGACAGGGAGAGACCGGTCATGGCCTGCCACCTGTCAGGGAGTGGTCCAGGCCTGTGCGTGGTTGGGAACGTGGTGGAGTTGGTTTCATCACCTTGGTGAATGCCGTGGAGCGGAGAGTGCCGCGGCCACCCGCAGGCCCGCGGCCGAGCCCAGCGCAGCGGGGCCCTGGGCCCGGGCCGCCGGCAGGGTCAAACGCAGATGTTCTGCCGTCCCTCCGGCCAGGGCGCCGGGATCAGCGGCCAGATGGCGAGTCAGGCTGTCCCGCAAGGCGGAAACCAGGGCAATGGCCTCTGCGTGGGTGACGCCGTGGAGGCGCAGCTTGTCGATGCGAAGAGTGATGGGGGAAGTGTTGGTCACGGCAACCATCCCGCACGTTCGTCGTCTGTCATTCTACGCCCAACTTTTTCATACTCCAACTGGGCTGCTCGCAGAAGATCGGCCATCGTCACGGCCCCATCCCTGTCGGCAGCCAGAAAGGAGGCACCGAGGGCGATGTTGCGGATGGAGCCACCCGCCAGGTTGAGCCGGGCCAGGCTGTCGTAGTTCAAGTCTTCCCGCGGCAGATTGGGGGGAAAAATCCTGCACCAGATGGCTCTCCGTTCCTCCCGGTTGGGGAATCGGAAATCGACGATGAAGCGCAGCCTGCGGAGAAAGGCTTCGTCGATGTTATCGCGCATGTTTGTCGTAAGAATGCACAGTCCGCTGTAGGTCTCCAGTCGTTGCAGGAGATAGCTCACCTCAATGTTGGCGTGGCGATCGTGGCTGTCCTTCACCTCGGAACGGCGGCCGAAAAGCGCATCGGCCTCATCGAACTGGAGGATCACGCCGCCATCCTCGGCAGCGTCGAACACCCGCCGCAGGTTCTTCTCGGTCTCCCCCACCCATTTCGAGACGAGGGCAGACAGGTCGACACGGTAGACATCGAGCTCCAGCACCTGGCCGATCAGCTCCCCCGCCATCGACTTGCCCACCCCGGAGGGACCGGAGAACAGCGCGGAGACGCCGAGCCCCTTCTCCTGGAGACGGGATCCAAAACCCCAGTCCTCATACACCTTGGTGCGGTTGCGCACCTGGGCAATGATGCTCAGGAGCACGTCTTTCTGGCGGGGTGGCAGCACCAGGTCATCCCAGGCCACTTCGGAGACCACCCGCTGAGCCAGATCATCCATTCGGGGGCGGGTCGCCCGCCGGCAGGCCTCCCAGGCGCGCGCGGGAAGGGTTGTCGTGTCCTGGTCATGGGCGAGGGTGAGTTCCGCGGCGATGGTTGTCGCCAACTCTGGAGCCACCTTGAAGGTGGCTGCCAGCCTGGGGAGAATGGGTGTCAGGGGCGGCTCGAGATCGCCGAGCACCTCGCGCCACACGTCCAGCTGTTCCCGGGAGCGCAGGGCGGGCATGTCGAGCCGCAGGGCAAGGCGTTGGCCCACACGCATGGCCTCTGTGGAGGCGATCACCAGGGGGGCGGGGTAGGTTTCTGCGAATAGCTGGGGGATGCGACTGTCACCCGTGTCTTCATGGCTGAGGATGAGTTGGGCCTTGCTCAGAGCGAGATCCCGCGCCAGGGCGATGGAGAAGTCGATCAGCTCGCTCGCGTTTTGGGGCAGGAGTTGGGAATGGAGCACATAGGCCGCCATTCCGCCCTCGGCGGCGGCCCAGGCGAAGGCGCTCAGCTTGCCGTCGGGATCACCGCCGACGAGGTGGAGCACGGGGTTGCCCGGCAGACGGAAGCGCTCGCTGATGGCAGCGGCGAGGGCGGCGCGGTTGGGCGGGAGTGTGGAGGGTGGGGTCAGGAGGCGAAGCAGGCTGGCGGCGCCCTCATGCAGGCTGGAGGTCCCGAGGAGGCGGAACAGCACCGGCTCGGCCAGGCGCAGCCGGGCGTTAATGATGGGCACACCGCTTTCGATGCTGACCAGCGCGGTGCCTCTCAGCGGTGCATCTGCCGTGAGCGCCTGCCAATGGGCATCGGGCAGGCGGGATAGGGCCAGACCCACTGTGGGCGCATTCACCAGCGGATCCCCTTGGAGTTGCCCCACCATGGCCTGGCCCTCGGGCACCAGGGCGACGTAGGCACAGAGCAGCAACACGTTTCGCCCGAAGGGGGCCAGGCCAAAGTGCTCCGCCAACTCGCAGGCGGAGGTGCGCGGTGGCGGGGGGGCCTCCGCCTCCGGGCCCTGCTTCAGCCAAGCCCGCACCGTGGGGAAGGCCTCCGCCAGCGGACGGGTGCTCGGTGCGGGGCTCACAGGGTGATCTCCGGACCGATGATCTGACCAGCGGTCGTGCTTGAGGGGTTGATGTCGATCACCACAGGACTGAGAAGGCCATCGACATCGGCACGGAGGAGGTAGGGGCCGCGGGGCAGATCGCTGAAGGGGAAGGTGAGGCTGGTTGCTGGTTGCCCCCCCGCCTGGGGTTCGCGACCGGGAAGGATCGACTGGGACGGTTGGGCCGGGTTGCGGCTGTCGAGCAGCAGGCGCACCGTCTGGGCGGAGCCCACGGCGGGGGTCACGGTGAGGGTGATCGTGCCCGTCGCCAGCGCCCCTGCTCCTGGTGCGTCAACGCTGTCGATGGCGATGGCGGGGCTGATGGCAAAGGCAAGGGCGTTGGAGCGGATGCGGAGATGGTCGGGTTGTCCGGGGCTCAGCCTGGGGGCGACGGCCTGCAGCCGGTGAACCCCGATGTTCAGCTCGGCGCCAGCGAACGTGGTGGCGTCCAAGGGGATCACGAGGCTGGTTGGCTGACGTTCGACCTCGGTCATGGTCAGTGGCGTTCCATCCACTTCCAGGCCGAGACCGGCCATGGCGAGCCCCTGACCGCGCACCTGCAGGTTTCCGCCCCAAACCGGCGCCATCGGGCCTTCCGGGGTTGCCCCAGCGCTCTCGAGCCGCAGGGAGGAGAGGGGGGAGACCCAGATGTCAGGACGGGCGACGGGCATGGGCACTGCGGATCGCTCGGCGGTCTCGATCTCCAGGTGGTCGACCTCATAGACCAAGGACAGGGCATAGGGCACCTGATACAAGACTGACCAGACCTTGGAGAGATCATCCAGCGTCATCAATTGCCGGCTCACGCGCAGCCGCGCCATGGCCTCGCTGAGATCGCTGCTGGCGAGTTCGTCGTTGTCGCCCAGGGCGTTGCTGATGGTGGAACGGCTCAGCAACGGTTCATGTTCCAGGGAGAGCATGACTTCAGCCACCATCCGATCGGGCTCAAAGGTCTCGTGATCGCCGTAGAAGCTCATCACGTAATGAAGATCGAGGCTCAATCTGCTGGGGCCTCGGCTTTGGCCGTGGCTGCCGCGGCTGGGCAGGTGATGGTTGGCGTGGGCCGGGTTGGGTTCCACCCGGAAGAGATGGAGGTTGACGAGGGGTTTGGCCTCCTCGGCGAGCTTGGCGGTCGGCGCGCCAAGCCGCACCTTGGCCTGCGGCACCGCCCTGTTCGCGGCGGCGAGAACCCGCCGCAGAAAGGCCGCGCTGACCGCGGCGATGGCCAGCGCATTGCTCACCGTCGTCCCGTCCCGTTCAGAAATTCATCCAGGCTGAGTCCCCGGGGTGTCGCGCGCGCGCGTGGCTTGGGGGGAGTGGGGGTGGGCTCGGCATGGATCTCGATGGTGCCGATGTGCACCTCTACTGGCGCGCTCTGGGGTTGGGGAGACCCCCCCCGTCCGGAAGTGGAGGGGTCGCCGCGATCGGGCCTGACAGACGTCAATGGGTGCAGGGGTGTGGGGACGACAGGTGCGGCCCTGTCTCCTGCTCCGCGAACCCCCGTTGGTGGCTTGGGCCGGGAAGACCCTTCTGGAGATGTCGGCGGTCTGGAGGCCGGGGGGGGCGCCATCCCCCAGGACGTGAAGGCCATGGGCGTTCGAAGAGGGGCCACCAGTGCCGGTGAACGTTGTGCGGGAGGCAGTGGAGCCGCGAGCGTCGATGCCGGTTGACCCAGCTCCTGTGGTGAGGAGGGCACTGGGAACGGGGCGGCAGCGGGGATTCCCTCCGGGGTGGGACGGGGCGTGGCCCTCAGCCCTGGCCGGGCGGATGGAAGGGTGGATTCCCCAGGGGGCATGGGGAAGAAGGAGGAGCTGGATTCTCCAGCCCTGGAGCCCTTGGCATTGGAGCCCTCAGTCGTGGCTACCCCAACCCTCGAGACCCCAGTCCTGGAGACCCCAGTCCTGGAGCCCTCGGTCCAGGAGCCCTGAGCCGCGCTCCCGGCAATCGATGACGTTTCAGGTGTGGAACCCACGGACGCCGACGGTTCGGAGATGGAGCCCTCGGAGCCGGAATCTCGTGGTGTTGTGGGGAAGGCGGAGGTTGGAGGGAGATCCAGGGCACTGGCGATCGGAGGAGGGGCCACCAGCGCCGGTGAACGTTGTGCGGGAGGCAGTGGAGTCGCGAGCGTCGATGCCGGTTGATCCAGCTCCTGTGGTGAGGAGGGCACTGGGAACGAAGCGGCAGCGGGGATTCCCTCCGGGGTGGGAAGGGACGTGGCCCTCAGCCCTGGCCGCGCGGATGGCAGGGTGGATTCCCCAGGGGGGCTGGGCGAGTCGGGGGAGCTGGAACCCTCGGATGTGGAGCCCTCAGGTCTTGAGTCGCCTGTTGTTGAGGCCAAGGCGGCTCCGGTGGAGAGATCCAGGGCGGGGGCCATCGCGGGGGGGGGCGCGAGGGTTGGTGCCACCGTGTCCAGACCCGCTGGATCCGCCGTAAGCCCGTCCATGGGGGACGGGTCGGCCGCGACTGGGATCGCCTCGTAGGGGGCCGGTCGCCGTGGCTCTAGCCGCGGAACTGCCCCGCGGGCACGGGCGGCAAGATGATCCAGAAATGGACTCATGCCAACGCCTCGGCGACGTAGTAAGCGCGGCGCTGATTCGGCAGCGCCAAGATGTCAGCCTCCGACCAGTGGAAGACGCGGGCAATCACGACGACGTCGGCCAGGATCTGCCGAGCCAGTTGCTGCAGCTCGTGGGCGAGGAAGTGAACGGGTTCGAACGCGAGGGAGTGAGTGGCGCCACACTCTGGGCAGGTCGACTCCAGCCAGATGTCGGCGCAGGGATCAAGCGCCGTCAGCGCCTGATCAAGGGCGTCGAGGGAGGGGGGGGCGATGGGCTCGCCCGCCACGCGCAGCGCCAACATCTGGATGGCCTGATCGGGTTCCGCCACCGATTCCACCGCGAGCAGGTCGCCCAGATTGACCGGCCGAACCTCCAGCTCGCGATCGTCGAGGCAAACTTTGCGGCATCGCGGGTCTGGCCAGTCTGCATCTCCGGCCAGGCCGAGGGTGGCGGGATCCAGGGACAGCTCATAGGTCGCTTCACAACTCCCGCAGGTCGGCTCGGACCGCAGGACGGGGGGCAGCAGCCGGGCGCGGATGGCCAAGGCCAGGCGATCACGGCTGCCCACGGGAAGGGCCATGAGCGTCTCCAAGGCCACGCTGGGAAAGGCCTCCTGAAGGAGAGCAATGGACCACTGGGCAATGGACAGCCGACAGGCACTCTCAGCCAACTGAAGCAGGCTCGTGGCGTCCAGCTTGCGGGGAGTGCCGAGCGTCATCCTCAGGCCGGGAGCTCATAGCTCGGCTCGCTAGGTTCTAAAGCCTCCTCATCCCGCTCCCAGCCTTCGTTTTCCAATTTCAGGGTTTGGATGGCGACGGCACTTGCCGACGCATCCAGATCTGGAAAAGCGGTGAACTCAGAGGGCCAACACCGATACAACTTGTAGGCGATTGCCAATTGACCAGCTTCGTTGTAGATCTCAAGCACAAGATCCTTTCTGAAGTCTTTCAAGGAGACTTCGGAGCCGAGGCCGGCGCCAAAATTCCACACCTTGTTCGCCCATTGCTCAAATTGCTTGGAATGGGTCACTCCCCGTTCAAGGGTGATGGCTTCATATTCGGTCTGACCGGGCGACTTGCGACTGGTGGACGGATCGCCACCTTCCCGGTGCTTGACCACTTCAGTTGTGCGCTTGAGCCCTGAACATTTGCTCACGCCAGCGATGTATTCTCCATCGGGTAATCGCAGGCGAAACTTGTAGGTTTTGTAGGGATCAAAGCGGGTTGCATTGGTGCTGAACTGTGGCATGGTGCTGGTTCTCCCTCAGCTGGCGTTGCGAATTTGTTGGATGGAGATCACGACGAATTCCGCTGGCTGCAGAGGGGCAAAGCCCACAATGATGTTGACGATGCCGCGGTTGATGTCGTCTTGAGTGGTGGTTGTGGAGTCGCACTTGACGAAATAGGCCTCCTTTGGACTGGAGCCCTGAAAGGCCCCCTGCCGGAACAGCCGATGCATGAACGACCCTACCGACAGCCGGATCTGAGCCCAAAGGGGCTCATCATTTCCCTCAAACACAACCCACTG
This sequence comes from Cyanobacteriota bacterium, assembly GCA_046340755.1. Classification (GTDB taxonomy): domain Bacteria; phylum Cyanobacteriota; class Cyanobacteriia; order PCC-6307; family Cyanobiaceae; genus Cyanobium. Next base: position 10,680 of record JBKDSY010000168.1, on the reverse strand, counting down.
GGTGCCGCGATAGAGGCTTTCTTCGATGAACAGCGCGAGGCGACGAACATTCACGTATTTGTAATCATCAGACAGCATGTCCAATCCGGCAAGGGTGCGAGCGCCCCACACCACCCGGCCAATGTTCTGAAAACTGCGTAGGCAGTTAATCGCGATGGGGTTCAGAAGGCCATTCTCATTGTCCGTGAGCTTCACGGTCAGGGCGTGGGTGTTGGCGATCGTGGCGGCCAAACCCGCCGGTGCCTTGAAGACACCCCGGTTGACGTCGGTGCGTGCCATCACCCCAGCCACGGCTCCGCAGGGGGCGAACGGCTCCACCTGGCCTCCACGGAGGGGATCTCGCTTGAGGAGTCTTGGGAAATAGAGCGCTGCGTTGCGGGCGTTGTTGAGCGACAGCACCTGGTTGGTGGGGTCGAGTTGGGCCGCCTTGGCGGTTGTGGCGGCGGTATCGGGATTGGCATCCCAGTTGTGGGGGGGATCCACGATATAGAGACCTCGCAGCTCCGTGCAGAGCTGCGCCGCCGCTTCACGCACCTCCTTGCTCAAGGTGCCGTCGCGAATGTCGGGTGGGATGCAGAGCAGGTTGAAGATGTCTGCCTTGCGCAGGGCATGGATCCCTGTTTTGAGGAGAGCATCACCTTGATAGATCTGATCGTTGAGCGGGTTGCCATCATTCCCACTGTTGGCTTCCCCATCCTGGTTGTTCGACGGTCGGCTGTCGGAGAAGCTGGTGCTGGCCACTTCGACCAGATTGCTCTCAGCCGCCAACACGCGGTCATAGCGCCGTTGGCCAGAGCTCTGCTTGATCGACAGGGTGCGAAAGATTTCCTTGACTTTGGTTGTTTGGTTCTCGATCTCTAGATCAAAGATGTCGTCGATGGTCAGACCGTATTTTTCAGCGGCGGCCTTCGCCCCCACCGGATCGACCACGTCGGGATGGCTGATGCGGGCCTTGAGGGCATTCCCCCAGCTGCCAGGGCTCTTCGCGCGCAACTGCAGCGCACCTAGAGTAATGATGGCGTAGCCGTTGTTGTCAGCCTCTGAAAAGAGGCGCACCACCAGACACTGGCCGCCACCGTTGGCAAAAAAGTCGTCGACCGCGTAGCTGACACTGCTCTCAATCCACAGGCCACCAAACCGGCGGTTGAATTCCCCCATGTTGAAGCAGGGAGTCGGATCATTGACTGGACCGTGCCTGGTGCGGCCGACAAAGGCGGCTACGGATGTTGGTACGCCAGCAATGGTTCTGACGCCAGAATCAATCTCCTGGATGTAAACGCCGGGATAGGTTGGAGTGATGGCCATGGGCAGTTCCTGGCTGGCTGGATGGGGCGGGGATGAAGGTGTGATGAACCGCGGGATGCTCTTTGGATATCTAGGCCTGGCGCTGAATGGATCAGAGTGTGAGGCCGATCAGCACAAAGAGGGTGGCTTTCTTTTCCGTGGAGCTGTTGGTCACCGTGAGGGTGGTCAGATTGTTGGCGAAGAGCTTCACTGCAGCACCCACCAAAAGGAGTGGACCGGTGAGAGGGGTGGCGTCAGTTCTATCGGCTTTCACTGAGATCTTGCCATCGAGCAGATCGGAGGAAATGAGGAGAAAGTTGACTTTGTCCACGTTATCCACCTGAAGGTTGTGATCCGTTGGACCACTGCTCTTTTCAACCTCAAGGGAGATTGAGATGAAGCCATCTCCAGGCGTTTTCCCCGTGGCCTGAATGGTGGGACCAGGGGTACCACTGGCAGCCAGAGACCAGGTGATGGATTCAGGCATTTGTGGATCCCCGTGGGAAGGAGAGCGTTTGTGGCGACTTGAAACGTGGCAACTTGACCTCAGCAGAGTTCATCAAGATCGGCCGCTGTTGGGAGAGTGAAATGATCCTTCTGCCCGGTTGAATCCCCGAGCTGCCGGTTGAATCGCCGAAGGATGGATCAATGCCTTCACCTTAGTCACCCTGCCCTCGACGAACTAGTGAAAGGGGCTGATCTCACATATCGTTACAACCGGCGGATTCGTCCCCTCCCTGTCGATCAAGCAATGGCATCACGTTCTGGCAGTCTTCTATCGCCATTCCCTTGTTCTCCTGCGGTGAACCAGGCCAACAGATTGGCCTGGTTCCGTGCCGTCACCCGTCCGTCAGCCCCCTAGCAACGAGCGACAGAGTTCCGGCAGCAGGGTTTCATCGCCGGCGCAGCGTTGGCCCTCGCTAAACGCCACCAACAGAAACGGCGCCAGCCCATCGATTTCCACGTAGGCCGCGTCATGGCGAGCCTGGCTCATCCAGCCGGCCTTGCTCCAGAGCCGGGCGCCCTGCGGCAGGCCGCCCCCCAGGAACCCATCCACCTGGTTCTCGGGGTCTGCCGCCCGTTGCGCCGTGTCGAGCGAGCGCGACAGCAGGGCCTGCATGCGGTTGCAGGCCGGGGGGGACACTACCGCCCCAGCCATCACGGCCTGGAACAGCCGGGCCGTGCCCTCCGTGCTCAGCCGGTTGCGGTTGGCATTGCCGTCTCCATACGACTGCCGCTCCCGGCCGTAGGGGCCATCCCCCCACGTTTTCTGGCAGGCGTTGCTTCCCTCCAGCTCTGGCCAGCCGAGGGCCTTCAGCCAGCGGTTCACACCCTGCCGCTGGTGGCTCCACGCCGCAAATGCCTCCGCGGGCAGCTCCACGCCACTGGTGGTGCCGCTGAGGAGATCCACCACATAGCCCGTGGCGTCGTTGCTGGAATCGCGCACCATGTCGGCCAAAGCGCGGCGCAGCTCCTCGCTCCACCCCAGCCACTGCCGCTGGATCCAGGCCTCGGCCGCCACCAGATACACCAGCTTCACCACGCTCGCCGGATAGCGCTGCCGGGCTCCTTGCCAGTGGGCCCCGCTGCCGGCCACCTCCAGGGGTGCTCCCCAGCGCTCTTCGTTCCAGCTCCGCAGGGAGGCGGGGTAACGCACCCAGGTCAGCGACAGGCGAGATCCCAGGCCGGGGCGCCCCTCGGCTTCCAGGGCGGCCACCAGCTGGGCCAGCCGCTGCTGCATCGCCCCATCGGCGCGGTAGAACGCCATCACCCCATGCCAGTAGGCGATGGCGACATTAGGAACAGCCCCTTCGTCCCCCGCCGCCGGCCCCATCCCGGGCACACTCTGGCGCCTGTGCCACCCCCTCGACGCCTACAGCCGCTCCTCCGGCAGCGACCTGGCCACCCAGGTGGCCGCCGGCCGCCACCTGCGGGTGCTGGAGGGCTCCCCCTCCCCGCAGGGCCCCGCCCCGCGTCTGCGGGTGCGTCTCCTGGAAGACGGCTATCCCTGCTGGCTCGATGGGGCTGATCTCCTCGCCCACGGCCAGCCCGCGCCCCTGCCCCCAGCCCCCCGGTCCTGGGATCGGCCGTCGATCGTGGCCCGCCTGCCCGCCGTGCTCGCCTTCGCCCAGGCGGCCATGGCCCTCCCCAACCGTTATCTCTGGGGCGGCACCCTGGGGCCGGATTTCGATTGCTCCGGCCTGGTGCAGACTGCCTTTGCCGAGGTGGGTCTCTGGCTGCCCCGGGATGCCTACCTGCAGGAGCGCTTCTGCCAGCCCGTGGCCGTGCGGCCCGAGCAGACCCAGCTGCTCCAGCCGGGAGACCTGCTCTTTTTCGGCACGCCGCGCCGCTGCACCCATGTGGCCCTGCACTTGGGGGAGGGGCGCTACCTCCACAGCTCGGGCCGGGAGCATGGCCGCAACGGCCTGGGGGTGGATGATCTCCATCCCCGCAACGACCATCCCGTCGCCCGTCACTACCGGGCGGAATTGCGCGGTGCCGGGCGGGTGATGCACGGCCACGACGGCAGCCCCCTCCCCCCTTAAGGTCGGGCGGTCTCCGCCGTCGCGGCCATGGCGCATGCCGTCAGCCCCAGTTCTGGTTCGCTTCAAGGCGCTGCCGAGGGGCTTGGCCGGGTAGCGACGCCCCAGCTCTCCGTTGTGGTGCCCCTTTATAACGAGGAAGACAGCCTGCGGCAGCTCGTGGGTCAGCTGCTGAAGGCCCTGCGGCCTCTGGGCTTGCCCTTTGAGCTGGTGTTGGTGGATGACGGCTCCCGGGATCGCACGCCCCAGTTGTTGGGCGAGTTGGCCGCCGAGGTGCCGGAGCTGGTCGCCGTGCTCCTGCGCCGCAACTACGGCCAGACGGCCGCCATGGCCGCGGGATTCGACAGCAGCCGGGCCCCGATCATCGTCACCCTTGATGGCGATCTGCAAAACGACCCGGCCGACATTCCCCTTCTGCTGGCCACCTTGGAGGAGGGCTACGATCTGGTCAGCGGCTGGCGCCACCAACGGCAGGATGGTGCGCTCAACAGGTTGCTGCCCTCCCTGATCGCCAACCGCCTGATTGCCATGGTGACGGGGGTGCGCCTCCATGATTACGGCTGCTCCTTGAAGGCCTACCGGCGGGAAGTGGTGGCCGATATGAATCTCTACGGGGAGTTACACCGCTTTCTGCCCGCCCTGGCCTTTATCGAGGGGGCCCGCATCGGCGAGGTGCGGGTGCGCCATCACCCCCGCCGCTACGGCAAGAGCAAATACGGCATTGATCGCACCTTTCGCGTGTTGATGGACCTCCTCACGGTCTGGTTCATGAAACGTTTCCTCACCCGCCCCATGCATGTGTTCGGCCTGGTGGGGCTGATCAGCCTGGGCCTGGGCCTGGTGTTGGCCCTCTGGCTGGTGGGGGAGAAACTCCTGTTGGGGGTCGACATCGGCAACCGGCCCCTGCTGCTGATGGCTGTGTTGGCGATTCTCAGCGGTGTGCAGCTCTTCAGCTTCGGCCTTCTCGCCGAACTCCAGATGCGCACGTATCACGAAAGCCAGGGGCGGCCGATCTACCGGGTACGGGCCACGTTGCGTGGGGCCGCCGGGGCCTGAACCGCTGGGGCCGCCGGACCAGGCCGGCCCCGGAAGGCCTCCATCCCTAGGGCCGCCTCCCGCACCACGGCCGGATCCACGTCCCGCAGGCCCCGCCGCAGCAGGGGCACCACCTCCCGCGCCCCCCAGGCGCGAGCCCGCCGCATGGCTGCCAGCCGTTGGGCACCGCCGGCCCGTTCATGCCGGCGCAGCTCCCCTAGCCAGGCCAGCCGTTCCGCCGCGGTCAGCCGTGCTGCCGGCAGGGCTGGCAGGGGCCGCCGGGGCGACCAGCCGTCGCTGCCAGGCTCCAGCCCTGGGGAGTTGTCCTCCAGAGCCGCCACCGGGGGGGCCTGCCGCGCCTCCCACACCAGGGTGTTCTGGGCCCGGTTGAGGGCTGCCACGTCGTGGGCATCGGTGCTTTTCAGCAGGGGGCGGGGCCGCCGACCCGTGATCCACAGCCCCGTCGCCACGACAACGGCCGCGAGGACTCCGAGCAGGGATGGGTTCATGGGGCCGCGGGTAGCTGCTGAACTTTTATGTCACCCCTCACCTGTCCCCCGGGGCGCCGCTGAAAGGCTTCCTTACAGTACCGGCGGTTGTTCCTGGCCTTGCCATGACTGGAAGCTTTGCCGCCTCTTGGATGCCCTCCGTCTTCATCCCCCTGGTGGGAATCCTTGGGCCCGCCGTGGCCATGGCCCTTCTGTTCAACGTGATCGAGGCCCGCGACTGATCGCGTCGCCGTTGCCAGCCCCTCCATAGACCCCCATTTCCCCTCCGCCATGACCGTGACCCCCGTGGCCGACCCCTGCGTCGGCAACCTGGCGACGCCCGTCAACAGCAGCTATTTCAGCAAGGCTTTCCTCAATGCCCTGCCGGCCTATCGCCCCTCCCTGTCGCCCAACCGGCGGGGCCTGGAGGTGGGCATGGCCCATGGCTTCTTCCTGTTTGGTCCCTTTGCCATCACCGGCCCCCTGCGGCTCACGGAATACGCCAACACCGCCGGCCTGCTGGCCACCATCGGCCTGGTGTCGATCCTCACGGTGTGCCTCTCCATCTACGGCACCGCCGGCCGGGGCCCCAATGTGCAGCCCCCCGACGCCACCATCGACAATCCCCCCGCCGATCTCTTCACCAAAGCCGGCTGGGCGGAATTTGCCAGCGGCTTCTGGCTGGGGGGGTGCGGCGGCGCCGCCTTCGCCTGGTTCCTGTGCAGCACGGCCATCGTCTCCCCCCTGGTGAACATCGCCGGTGGCGTCTGGAGTGTGAACTGAGCGCCTGGCGCCCGGTCGTCTGCCCAACCCTTGAGCCCTGGAGAACCCAGGGCTTTTTGTTGCCGTGCTCCCTGGTGTGTCGCGCCCCGCGGCAGGCAGCGGTGACGGGGACCATGGGAGGAACACCGGCTGATGCAAAAATGCGATCGGGGAACAGTTGTTCAAGCTGTCATGCACTCTTGAACCCGATGATTCCGAGCTGCTCAACCGCCCCTTCCTGCCCCGGCACCCCTGAAGGATGACAATCCCCTGTCTGCTGCTGCCCGGCTGGCTCAACTCCGGGCCTGATCACTGGCAGAGCCGCTGGTAGCGGCTGCGGCCCTCCCTTCAGCGGGTCGACTTCGGGGAGTGGGTGCGACCTGACCCGCAGGCCTGGACCCAACGCCTGCGGAAGGCTGTGTCCGGCTGTTCCACTCCTCCCCTGTTGATCGCCCACAGCCTTGGCTGTCTCGCCGCCGCCGGGCTGGTGGCTGACGACGATCCGCCACCGCTGGCCGGGGCCCTGCTGGTGGCTCCTCCCAATCCTTCCCAAGCAGACACCCCCGCCGCGATCGCCGACTTCTCCCCAGCCCCACGCCACCCTTTCCGCACCAGGGGATTTGTGGTGTACAGCAGCAACGATCCCTATGCAGAGGAAGTCTTTTCCCTTTCGATGGCAGAAGCCTGGGGACTGGAACCGGTGCGGATCGGTGCCCTGGGGCACATCAATGCTGAGAGTGGTCTCGGTGACTGGCCGGAGGGCTTGGCGTTGCTGGACGGCTTCCTCGCCACTGCCGGGGCCTCAGCGGAGCCATTGACACTGGTTTGACTGGATTGTTCAGGGATTTCTGGGCCCTGCGAACACCCGGTGCATCGACGAGTGGCGTTGGTTCACCCGCTCTGCCATGGTCCCATGCCTCGTCATGAGGGTGTGGTGGGTAGGGATGTCATTCCTACCCACCACATCAAATCCAGGTGTCAGTTGAAGGGGCTGGTGGTGCCACCTGAGTTGGCAGCAGCCCTGACGCGCTGTCTGAGCTTACGGCTACAACCGAAAGCAGCGACGGCTCCAAACAACGGAAGCGGACCGGGGACAGGGAGGGGAGAGACAACAGTGACCATGTATGGCGCATAACCATCTGCTGCCGTAAGACTATTTGGCATGTTAGGTCCAGTATCAGATAGCGCTCCAAAGTAACCAGCCTGATTGGGATTAAACTGGTAATCCAGGCTTCCTCCAGCACCAATATAATAAACCCCTGGGTCTAGCGGCGCCTCGGTCGACCAGGTGAAAGAACCTGATTGCGCGTCTGAAAGTGATGCAAAAATACTGCTAACAAATCCGGCTGAGCTGTTTACCGACTGAGAGGGCTGGATCCAGGCAATGTATTGTTGAATGATGCAAAATGGGCAGTCTTTAGAATCGGAAGTAAAGGCACCAAAATTCCAATCAAAACTGAGACTCAGCTGTGAGCCAGGAGTAACTGTTGCGGAATTTCCCGAAAAAGAACCAGAAGAGACCGATGTGAATGTTGGATTGGTAATCCTAAGGTCTCTCCCAATGAGATTCCACCAAACTGTTGAAGAAAGGGGGTCTGCCATTGCTGGAATGGATGTCATGTCGAGCAAACATGTTGCTGCGAGACCCATTAAAATCGATGATCTAGGACGAAAAAAGGGAAAGGTCATTTTGAAAAGACACGACCACATTTAATTTGGCTGTCTTGTCAGTCAGCGGTCAACTAATTGTAGGGATCCCAAGATTTAAGCAGGCATCTACTTTCCAGACAAGTTAGCTTAAGCACCTACGTCTTGTCCATCCAAGGGCCACATGTTTTCTTAAGGATTCTGCCTTGACAATTCCTCTCAATGCCACTCGTGGCATACTTCTGCACTCCTGAAAACAGCAACCTAGGGATCACGGCTCGAAGCAGATGAAAGGTGTCGCCGGTTTCAATATTTAACTTCTGAAAGTCACCAAAGCTAAGAAATGGAAGGTTGCTGGTTTTGTTTGCCAAACTTGGCTCTTCAGATCTGAAGCCTATCTTCCTGAGCAGGTCTTGACCCCATTGTGGGTCTAAGAAGTTGCCTCAGGGTTTGGCCCTGTGGACCCGATCACGATGATCTCGCTGCCGGCAAGGTCAGGATGAGCAGCTGTAATGGGACACCCCACCAGCGTTGAAGAATTCCCTCGGCCTGAGGCGGTTGTACGTCGCGGCCACTACTGCTGAAGGATCGTCATAGGGATGGCTGAACACGGTCTGCAGGGCCTGGACCAGGGTGGTGTCCCCCTGGGCTGCCTGTTCATAGGCCGGAGCGATCAGCCATTCCCGCCAGATGATGGCCGGGTTCACCCGTTTCATGGCCGCGGAGGCCGCCGCGGGCTCGCCGCTGCTGGCGAGGCGGGCCCGCCAACGCTGCAGCCACTGGGCCCATTGGCCGTCGAGGGACTCGGAGCTGGGGATGTAGAAGCTCTCTTTCAGGGGGGAGAGGTCCGAAGGGATGGTCGATAGCCGGCGGAAGAAGATGGTGTAATCCACCTTGGAACGCCCGAGCAGCTGGAGGAGCTCGTTCACCAGGTCGGCGTCGTAGGCGATCAGGCCGAGCTTGCTGGCCCACATGGCCTCGATCTCCCGCTCCATGGCTTGGGCGAAGCCCTCCCGGATCTGATCGAGCCTGGAGAGGGCCGAGCTGTCGCCTTCCAGCAGCAGCCGAAGGGCGGCCCAGAACATCTGGTAGTTGGCTTCCGCCGCCGCCGGTTGGTTGAAGAAGCAGAAATGCTCGCCGCCCCCGGTCCAGGGCTGAAAGCGGGGATCGAACAGCTCGCAGAAGCCGAAGGGGCCGTAGTCGAGGGTGAAGCCACCAGCCGCGCAGTTGTCGCTGTTGAAGTTGCCCTGGCAATAGCCCACCCGCAGCCAGTTCGCCACCAGGGAGGTGAGCCGTCCGCGAAACAGCTCCGCCAGTTTCACCACCTGATCGGCGAACGGCAGCGTCGAATCGATCTCCGGTCGGTAGTTCCTCTCGATCAGGTGCAGCACGATCTCGCGCAGTTCCTGGAGGGCCTCCGGATGGGCCTGGCGGCGGGCACGGCGGGCAAACAACTCCAGCTGGCCCACCCGCAGAAAGGAGGGGGCCACCCGGGTGGTGATCGCCACCGGGTTGTTCACCAGGATGTCGGGCTCAAAGGAGGTGGAGTTCGGTGTGTACCAGGGTCGGCGCACGGTTTCCCGGCGCGACATGTAAAGCGTCAGGGAGCGGGAGGTGGGAACTCCCAGGGCGTGCATGAACTCCTGCGCCAGAAACTCCCGCACGCTGGAGCGGAGCACGGCCCGCCCATCGGCGCCACGGCAGTAGGGCGTGGGGCCACCGCCCTTCAGCTGCATCTCCCAACGCACGCCCTGGAAGAGACCTTCAAACACGGAAATGGCCCGCCCATCTCCATAGCCATTGCCCGTGCCAAACGGACACTGCTGGATGTATTCGCTGCCGTAGATCGAAAGGGCATAGCCGGTGGCCCAGCCAAACGGCCGCATCGGCTCCCGCGCCACGCTGATGTCGCCGGAAAACAGGCGGCGGAACTGGTCGTCGTGGGCCAGGTCCTCGCTCAGGCCGAGGTCTTGGAAGAGGGTTGAGCTGTGCGCCACATAGGCCGGCTCCGGCAGCGGCGTGGGAGTCACGGGCACGTAATGGCCGGAGAACACCTGGCGGGGCTGGTGATCGTGGCCATCAGCGGTGGCCTGGGGATCCGCCCGGAGGGAACCCAGCAGGGAATAGTCGGCCCGCTGGGCAAACTCCGCAAACGTGGTTGGTGACACTGGGCTCCCGGGTGTTGAGCTGCCTGGGCTAGGCCCGGACGCTCGCATCCTGGCAAAAGGGAGGGTGGCGGTGACGACTCCGCTGGGGGGCCCTTCCCTGAAATCACCCGCACCCAGTTCCGTTCGCTGTCGAGAGGGGCTTGGCGACTGAACCAACGGTTCACCAGCCGGAGCTGTTTGTTGTCCACATCACCGTGAAAGCGCAGCCGTGCCGTGTAGCGGCGTCGGCTGGAGCGCCTTGTTGGGCAGCTCGTTCCAATGGCTGCGTGAGCCTCTGAGCATGCAGCTCAACCTGAGGCCAGTTCCAAAGCTCGGGGATCCTGAGGTCTGGAACCTGCCTGACCACGCTTCAGCTCGTTTCTGCAAGTTGATTGAGATCGTGCTGTCAGCCATCACGGAGTCCAGTATCTTGATCTGGATGTGGATGACGCCCCAGCCTTCCACAGAGCACCTGAAAGTGTGCCCGTTGTATTTGCCTGGATCAAGGAGACCGCTGCGTTGCTAGTTGTTCCGCTGCGATATCTGCAGGTGGCCGTACATATTGCACGATCCCGTTTTCGTTCAACCACGCGACCAACTGAAGCAACGATAATTCACCTAAAACGGCGTACTCGTTCATTCATAGTCAATGCGTCCCCACCCCACTGCCCTGAGCTTGCTCAGGAATGTTTGGATGGGGCCGGTGTCTGCTGGAGCATGCTTTACGCGTTCTGGAGCCATGACCTTGTTGCTGTGGACTCCTTACCCCCTGGT
>JBKDSY010000167.1:0-13367 GCA_046340755.1 Cyanobacteriota bacterium | reverse complement strand
GAAGTCGATATAGAGCCATTCCCCTTGATTGAACCTCCAGGCCATCATCAAAAAGGCGTCGATGTCCCAATCGAGGCGAAGGCCCCGTTGCCATTGGCGCAGGATCAGAACGAGGGAGGCCAGACCCGCTGCCGGGAACAGAATCCGGGCTCCATGGATCATCCCTTTCAATGCAGGCATCGAAGCGGTGCCCATCCTCAGGGATGGCCGGAGTTCCGCAAGGCCGGGGGCAAGGGCCGCTGTCACATCAACCAGTGGGGGAGCCACCATCGGTTGGCTCACGCGCGAATCCACGCGCTGGAGTCGACGCTGGGCTTTCGACACCTGCAGAGGCCCGGATCACGAGCTGGCGGTCAAGCTGGTAGTGCAGAAATCCTTAGGGTCAGCCCCAAACCTGTGGTTGCCGAACCGTTTGATGGCGTGTTGACCTCCACACGGGAACCGATATTGGGATGGAAGACGGGCGGGTCCTTCAGCACAAACGGACTGCAGAACAGATCCTGGAGTTACTGCAGCGAGCAGTCATCGCCAGCCGGACTGGTCAGGTCAGCGAAAATCAGGACTCAGCGCGGTTCGCCCTCCAGGCGGGAGGGCTGCTGGCGGAGCAGGGTTGGCAAGCGCCTGGCCACGGCGAGGAGGCTCGGACCCATGGCCCCCCCGTCCGCCAGTCATGGATCCCGCAGCCTTGCGACGAGATCGTTGTGGCGCGGCCCGGAGAAGACGAGCACGTTGTCCAGGAACCGTGGATCATCGAGCCGGGTGTGGCAGAGGGAATCTTGCACAGGAGCACCACTGTTGAGGCTGGAGCAGGCCAGCAGATGGCTGAATTCCAACTCGAGCAGCAGATCGATACACGCAGACCAAAGCTTGGGATCGCGCCGGGGTTGCCATTCCAGGATCAGCAGTGGATGCAGCCTCTCAAGACTGGCCCGGGCTCCTTCGAGGACCAGGGGTTCCGCCCCTTCGCAGTCCAGCAGCCAGAGCATGGAGGGGGGTGGGCTGGCGAGGGGCACGCCTAGTTGGTCAAAGGGAATCACCGTGACCCGTTGACAATCCCAGTTGGGGGTGCCGGAGAGACCACGTAGGAGTGATCCGGCGGTGCCGGTGCCAAAGAATGACTGTCGCTGCCAGTGGTGTCCCAGGGCCGCCGGAATTGCCAGGGCACGGCAATCGTTGAGGGCCAGGTTGCGCTGCAGCAGACGGAATGCGGCGGGCTCTGGCTCGAAGGCCATCACATCGAGCCCCAAATGGTCGGCAAGTAAGGAAAAATAGCCGGCATTGGCACCAATGTTCAGGAACCGATCCAGCGCTGGCGCCAGTTTGGCGAGGGCTAGGGCTGTGCCGAGTTCCTCCGGGGCCTGCCGAAACCGCTTTTGGCTTCCCACAAAACGGAAGCCATGGTCGGTGGGGGCTGGCGGCTGGCTCCGTTGCCAGAGATCACGACAACGACGGTAGAGGGGCTTCAGCTGGTTGATCACGGCTTCATTCTCGGTCAGGGGCGCCCCCGCAGCGCAGGCGGCAGAGCTCGAAGCCAAACCACCCAGTGGAGAAAGAGCAGTCTTGGAAGCAGCAAAAGAGCGCCTCGAGGATCCTGAAGGGGCGTTGGCAAGGTGCGGGGTGCCAATGAACGGGCGGGCAGCCGACGGAGCATGGTCAGGATGTCAAGCAGATAGGCGTGGTGGAGCAGCGTCAGAGCTTCTCGATCCAGGGGCACGCCCGCAGAGGCGCGGATCACCAGCCAGAAACCCAGCCGGAAGAGTCGAAAACCCTGGAAGTGATACAGGCAAGGTTTGGAGTGTGCCCCAACCCAAAACCTTTCGATGTTCCAGGGAGCCAAAGTGAGTTGTGGCTGGTCTAGCACGTATACTCGCGTTCCGAACCTCTCAGGCCAATCATCAAGATATCCCTGATCTCCCAAAGGGCCCTGACCATGGACTCCGCTACAGCGATCCAGACATCGGGCTTGCCACCAGGCCAGGATCTTGAGACCATCTGAGTTTTGGCGAAATGGCATGAATTGGGCACAAAATAGGCCGGCGATCGTTGTGGCGTCTCGCTTGGGGCTGAAGGCATGGGGTGTGACCATGCAGGCGGCGCCAGACGCCTCGAAGCGCGCCAGCAGAGAGTTCACTGAGCTAGATAGCCAGCAATCCGAATCGACGTAAATCACGATGTCGGCTTCCCCATCCATCTCGCCCACCAGTTGGGGGAGGAAAGGCTTGAGCGTCCAGCAGTATTCGCTCCAGGTGCGATTGGCGCGAGCTTCACGGAGTACGGGGGTTTCCACCTCATCCAACGCCATCACACGAAGAGCGGGGTGGTCGAGAGCAGACAACAACTCATGGCAGCGCTGATCCAGTGCTAAGACCCAAAGGCGTGCTCCAGGTGCGTGGCGTTGAATGCTGGAGAACAATGCCAACCCCTGGGGGAGATAGTGACGATCGAAATGTGTGCAAAATACTGTAGACTTCATTCCAAGTCTGACCCGCAATCCGTTTTCATAGCGAGCACAACGTTGGTAATATACAGTTCTGGTGTCCATGCAATTTTGGTTCCATTACTCAACGAGCCCGAGATGGGTTGACCATGAGGCATTAGTCGGCTGAGCGCACCAACCAAGTTGAGGATGGTGTAAGGCATCCACCACAACAGGCGCCAGACACCCTGGCAAACCTTGCGTGGCCAGCCTCCCGGCAGCCCACACAGCAGACGCCTGCCGCCGGATTCGATCCAATCAATCGATAATTGCAGGAGAGCAGTCAGTCCTGGATTGAGTTTTTGAATTCTCTCAACTCGAAATCCAGCATTCACCAGCCGCTGGTGCAGTCCGTAATGGGTGAATCGCTGGGAGTCCCAGGGCTGTTCATGTTCGGGCCAGAGGAAGGGCGCCGTCAACAGCAGTCGACCTCCTGGACGAAGCACACGATGACATTCTGCAAGGAGGAGTTCTGGGACAAAAGAGTGTTCCAATACTTCCGAACAAAGAATTCCTGTGAATCGATTGGACTCGATTGGGAAGGTCTCGCCATCATAGAAATAGGTTGCGCGGGCATTGTTTTGCTGGCGCGGCTGGTTAATTTCAAGACCTTCATAGGGCTCTGCTTGGGGAAATAACTCGCGGTAGGGCATCGTGCCACAACCCACATCCAACATTGGCCCTGAGGGAATAGACGGGGAGAATTGTTTAAGGCTCTTGCGAAGAGCCGTGCGTGCAAGCGCGTAAGGGTGACCAAATAGATGGAAATCTCGATCGCCAAACCCAAGGAAAGGGATGAAACGCTTCATGACTCCTCGCACAAAGTTGGCCAAGTGCCAGAGGGAATCCGGGAATGTCTGTAGACGGCAATGACGGACTGACCACGAGCGCCGAAAATGGGATCAATGGAACCTTCTTTCACGAGCATTTTTGTAAATGCTGAAATCGGTTTGGCGGATAGAGTGTTGATCCAACTAGCAAGAAATGGAGGAAAGTGGCTGATCCGCTTAGCAAGGAGATCACGAATAAGGGTGTTGATATAAGCTCGGTGGTGGGTAAAGTCAAGCGGCACATGAACAAGATTCTTACACTTGAAGCCAAATTTCTCCGGATAGAGGCGGAGTGCTTTGTCCGGCCACCAGGTTTGATGGTGGGGGGGCAGATTAAGCATCGACATTGGATTTTTGCCAAGGAGGGAATCCATGGCCGGGGCTCCGATGATCAAATGTCCGTCATCCTCAAGATGTCGGGATGCAAAGGCGAATAGGCATCCAGGATCCGGCAGATGCTCAATCATCTGAAAAGAGCAGATGACCGGAAATTTTTCTCGTGGTAATTCGGAGATATCGTCCTGGAGAAAATTCCAAGTACGACAGTTTAGCCCCTTGGCCAATGCTGTTTGAATGGCAGTTTTATTGATGTCCACTCCATACCACTGATCTGGCGGTAACAGTGACCCAAACCGCCCATCACCACAGCCGACTTCAAGCACTTGATTCCCTGGGAGGATGAACTCCAATGCAGCTTGAAACTCAGGTTTGTTTTCTGGATAATAATGGGGAATGACAGAAGAGAGATGCGCATAAAAAAGTGAATCACCGACAACTGTCGGCGTCCAACGAAGTAAACCTGACGGGTCTTCTTCCAAGTGAAGACAATCGATGTCTTGAAAGAAATAACTGACATCAATTCCGACATCTTGGTATAGTCTTATAATTTTTTCTGCGCTGATCTGTTGCCGATCGGTTGTGGTCATGGGTGTAGGCTTTCTTATGGTCGGTTGTTGTATGAATGGGAGTGGTAAGCCAGGTACAGAAAATCTACCTGTGGCAAGTTTCCTCAGACCTTCGTTTTGATCAGCATTCGACCAGAGTAGTCGATTCTATGAAGCAAATAATGAAGATCGTGTTCAGAAAAATACTCGTCTACCGCTTTTCTGGCTCCTTGCCAATGACCGTAATCGTCAATAATTAAAACACCTCCGATACTGATTCTTGGAAATAGATGGACCAGTTCATGACGGGTAGATTCGTACCAATCAGTGTCCAATCGTAGGAGTGCGATGTCGGATGGACCCGATGTTGGTTTAATGGTTTCCTCAACAGGACCTACAATAAAATCTATCCCCTCTTTAGGATAGCCAGTTGAAAACATATTTCTCCGCACATCTTCAAGATCTGCTGCACACCAGCTTGATTGATCACGGGGAAATTGATCTTTGGCAAGTGATCCATCAATGGAGACGTCGCGATCGGTTGGCATTGTCATACCTGTGTAGGTGTCAAAAAGATATAATCTACGACTGACATCCTTTTCCTGCAAGAGTGTTAAAGCTGCAGCCATGCTACTCCCACCTCTCCAAACACCGCACTCTACGATGGCGCCAGGTATTCGATTTCTGGAGACATAACGAATGGAATCAATCACTGACAGGATACGTTGCTGACTTGTCATGGTGAAATCCGAGACAGAATCGAATATAACTTCGTCTAGTGGATCCTCAATTTTAGGATTTTTACGACTGATCTCAAAACCCAACTGATTAGCCAGCTGAGATAGAATCTTTTTCATCGATGCCGCGATTTGCTGCCATTCCATTACATGGTAAGGCGTGGCGCTTGATTCTGCATGATTGAATGGGCACAACTTAATCTGGTGCGATATTAGAATTTGCACCAATTGGGGATCGCTTTATGTTCGGATTGCCAGGGATTGATGTTGAAATAAAAGATCTCGATACATTCCACGATCCGACAGAACAGCAACTTGCTTAAAGCCAAACTCGACAAGGAAATTTTCAACATCGTCTGAATAGACTTCTACCAAAATCCATTTAGGGCTGTACCGTGTGAAATCAAGGCCCTGAAGGACCGAGATTTCATTCCCCTCAACATCCAGACTGAGTAGCTGGAAGTTACAAGGAGCGTTGACTTCATCTAGCAGACTGGTGAGTGTTCGAGCAAGTGCCCCGTACTGAAATCGCAAACGATGGTCTTCTAAAAACTGTTGACCAAGTTCCGCATGTGCGACGGCCATCTCGTTGCTGAGCCAAAGACCTTTGGCAACAGCCATCAGGTCTGATTCTTCCATTTCGACAAATTTATACTCGTAGCCAAATGGCACGCAGGCTGCACATCTGATCTCAGGAGTAGTGCCAAAGGAACGATTCTTTATACACTCCACAAATTGGCGCGGGCTTGGCTCAATCAACAATCCAGTCCAGCCAAAGCTTTTCTGTAATTTATAAGTGTTTGATTGGCGCAAACCGTCATTGGCTCCAAGTTCGACAAAATAGCCGCCTGCCTGAGGCTTTATGTGAGTGATTAGCTTTTTATCCAATCCTTCAAGCCCAGTATAGCCACTGCGCAAATAGTCACGGCTGAGTTTAGGCAGAACTCGATCTACTGCAGATGCGAGTTTGTTCGCATAATGCTCAATAACGGAGTGCATTATGTTCAAATGAAGTCTGAATAGTTATCTTTTATCCCGTTTTGCATTGGCTTTGCTGGGCCACGGGTTGTCATTCTCTGGCGCAATTGGCTGGCATCCAAGCGAAGAAATAAGGTTGTGCACCACGAATATTCATTATAGGGGCCATGGCCATAAAAGTCAAAGCCGATGAAATCCGTGGATTGACTCAGCATGGAATAGGAGGCCCCATGCCAATCGCTGTTATCAAGTATAATCATCCAAAGATCTCCGCTCTCGCGATGATTTTCTAGAAAGCATTTGATTTCGGAACAGCATTCTTTCCGTTTGCTTCCATCAACAACGATGATTGAAGGATTGATCACGGCAAGTTGCTGGGCCGTCTGCACGTACCCTTCTTCTTCCGCTGCGAGCCGCAACTCTCCACGGGCACCAATTTTACTTTTAACCAGCGCAGCCCAATCATGATTACTTTCAATGGATTTCACAAGACAGCCCTGCTCTATAAAAAAAGCTGTAGATGAACCGCAGCCATATTCTAGTAGCTTCTCGCCCTGAAGATTCATCCTTAGCAATTGTGCAATCGCGGGATAGGTGAACCAAGGTAGCGATATTCTCTCATCACTAAAAATATGTCCAAATGTAATTTGGGGTGATTCTGGAAGCCTCTCCCAGCCAAGACTTTTCCCATACAAAATGTACATCGCGGCATTTGAGCCAAGCCAAGTTAATTTTCGAAAAAATCGGTTTTTCGGGGCCATTTGAGCTGAGCGATGTCTTGTAGAGTTAATGATAGCGCTGGAGGTTAATTCTTAGCAAGTAGCGGATGATTGCTTGCCATGCTTAAAATGGATAAAGGAGAAGAAGTGTGTTTGCCCGAGTCTCTTTGTTAAACACAAATGGGATGGCAAATGTGGCCACCAGGTAGCTAATACTTGTTGCGATGGCCGCTCCGCTGGGCCCTAAATTTGGGATCAGGGCAAGATTTAATATCATATTGACAACAGCTCCGGTGGCAGTTCTCGCTGTCGAAATCCATTCAAGTTTCTTTAGCTGAAGCCACGAGCTGCTCGCACAACCCGTCGCAACAGCAAAAGCGGCCGGACCGGATAGGGCAAGAGCCTGCTGTGCTTGCTGAAACTTCGAGCCGAAAATGAGGGGTATCATGAGTGGTAGGACAAATCCATTGCAAAGCATCATTACAAATCCTAGTACCCATGAGTATTGATAAAGTTTCTTGATTTCCAGGCTTTTGGAGAGAGCCGAAGCTGCTTTGCCGATACGAGAGAAGTATGTATTTGCAAGAATAACAGGAAGAAAATACAGTGTCTCAGACATCTTTACGGCAACTGAATATTGACCTACGGCGTCTGAGCCCTTCAGCCACTGAAGCATGACTAGATCGCTTTTCATGTATAAGGAGACAGACAATCCGGCAATGAGTAGTGGGAGGCCACGTTTAATAAGTTCCTGCGCAGATGAAAAGTTTGCTTGGTCAAGCTGCTTTAATGATTGACGACAAACGTGTAATGATGCAAGAAATATAGCGCGCAACATAGCTTGAATTACCTGTAACCAGCCAAATGTGAGCAGGGAGGCGTGAAGTAAGATGGCACCACTTGTGAGAACCGTGGTTGTTAGGGTTTGCCAGAGGCCAACGCGTGCCAACAGAGTACCCCGCTGCAAAATCAGCAATTCGGTCTCAAAGACTTCAACAGAGCTGAAAAGATTGCCGAGGATGGCAATGGCAATCAACGTACCAATCATGGGGTCTTGAGCAAAGAAAGCGACAGGAAGTAAAATTGCCGCGATTAGACAAGTGCCGATCAGCTCGATCAGAAATGCCGTCGGTACGAGGCCGGGTAGGGCTTTTGGCTGACAAAGCAGCGTACTTAGGCTTCCCTGAACACCAAGACTTCCCACTGGACTAAGGAGAGCCACCAAGGCGGCGGCATAACTTAACTTGCCAAGATCTACCGGTCCCAGATAACGCGATATCCAACCGCTCATTCCGATTGAGATGATAAGTTTTAATCCCTGGACGGTGACTTGACTTCCAAGTGAGTGACGCAATCGATCCGAATCATCAACCATGAATGGATCTTGCTCGATGCAGTGTTTTCTTGAGCCAATGTCTCAAGGGTTCAGAGGCACGCAGGGGAAAACGCAACAACCTTCCTGGGTATCTTAGATTTCGACCTCCAAAAACATGCTCGAATGAATAACGGTCAGCATCCCCATCTCTAAGGACAAAGGTCGGTGAGTCAATGTTTTGAAGTCCTTCGCTAAACAAGGTCACGATTGGGTTGCGTCCTGAGAAGCGTGTGTGCGTTGCGTCTTCACCAATTCCCACGTTTTGAACGAGATTTCGGTTGGGCAGGGCTGTCAGCCCTCCATTGACAAGGCAAGAAAACAACCATCGATAGGCCCAGCTGTCTGGTTTCCCTTTGTCTCGGAGCTGTTCCCAGAGCTGACTCCAGTATTGTTGCTCCAACGGATCAGAAAAAATCGTTTTGATTAGAGGAGAATTTAGCAGAGGCTTTAACTGGCTGAGTTCGGAATCATAGTGTTGCCAGCAGCGGCGCCAGCTTGCCCACCCCCAGCAGTGGGCATAGTTGCTGAAATAATAGCTTCCATCTCCCCGCCATTGGCCGTTCTGAAAGTTGCTCCCGCTGATGCACCATACGCGTGTGTCATGGCGGTAGCGATTGAGCAAGGTGCTGCAGTACGGAAAGAAGTCTGGGTGGGGTATACAATCGTCTTCCAGAATAATTCCCTCTGGAACCTGATCAAAAAACCAGGTAATGGAGCGGCTGACGGCTAGCCTGCAACCTTGGTTGGTATCGAAATACAAGCGCTCAATTTGGCATGGCCAATCGATCTCCCGCTCCACCAGGGCACGGCAGGCAGCAACCTTTTCCTCTTCTCCAGCTCGCTGCTGGTTTGGTCCATCGCAAGCGACAAAAAGAAATCTGGGCGAGATCGGGCGGATCGCATCAAGGATCATGCCCAAGGTCCGGGGACGACGCCAAGTCAGGAGGAGAACAGGCGTCTGCATCGATTCACAGGTTTCAAGGGTCTACAGTTTTTGGTTAATGCCACCGTGCATTGGTCAATGACATTGTCCATAGGAAAGGTAACAGACCGTCCCAAAGTTTTTGGCCATCACTGAAGCTTGGCTTCGGGATGGCTTGGAACGTTTTCCAGGCTTGAGCTGCATCGTGTCTGTAGGGACGCTTCACAGGATCTTGAAGCCAGATGTCCAGACTTTTCTTCAGCGGTCCTCTGAACCACTCGTGGGCAGGCGCATTCCAGCCAATCTTGTCACGGCGAAGCCTGACAGCGTCAATTAAAATTCCATTAAGAGCATCTCTTTGAATCCTTTTGCTGAAGGTGCCTCCAAGTTTGGATTTCCATGGCAGGGAAAATGTATAACTTACCAGGCGCCAATCCATGAATGGCATCCTGATTTCCAGGCCGCTAGCCATGGAGTAGCGATCATAGTTTCTCAATAGCGTAGGCAAAACGCTGAAATGAAATAGCTCATATAGAATCTGAGTGAATACGTCCATGCCCTGATACGAGGGGTGTTTTTTGATCGCAGCGAGTCCTTGCGAATACTCGCTTTTCGAAAGCCAGAATCGTACTTGGGAGTGGGTTGAAGAAAGCAGGGATCTCACCTTCAATCTCAACGACTCTTTAGTTCTTAACCGCTGCCGTTCTGAATAGATTCCTGTCCGTGTTGATTCGTCGATAGCCAGGATCTCTGCATACTCGCTATAGCCGGTCGCACAGGAAAGTGCCCTCTTAATATGTCCATAGCCGCTGAACAGCTCATCTGCGCCATGACCATCAAGTGTGACGCTGATCCCATTTTCCTTGATGGATTTGTATGTTGCTAGCATGGGTAGTGGAATGGTGAGATATGGATCCTCGACTTGGGCCAAGGCGTCTTCCAACGACCACGGTGTTTCTGTAGGACAAATTTCAACTAGCGAGAAGGGTATATTGCAAGAATTCGCCACCATATTTGCCCATTTTGCTTCATCAAGTTGACTCCCGGGATAATGGCAACAAAATCCATGCTGCCAATCTGTGGCTAAACGATCGTTATCTGAACCCGTTGTGTTTGCCACATGCCCCATGGCTGCCAAAATAGAGCTGGAATCAAGGCCCCCGCTCAATGCGGTGCCAATTCTTACATCAGAGCGCATCCGCAGCCGGACAGCATCTAAAAACAATTCTCTCCAGTGCTCAACTTGTTGAGCATAGCTATTCTCGATTGTCATGATATGGTCAAGAGTGTTCCACCAGCGACTGAAGTGAAGCTCGCCGTCTTGAAAAAAGGCCGAGGAGCCGGCTGGGAAACGAGATAATCCTGCAATGACGCACTTTGATGTGGATTCATACTCGAACTGGTGGGAAAAGAAATGATCGATTCCGATTGCAGGTTCTACACGATCAAGAAGGTGAGACAGTCCTTTCATCTCGGAGGAAAAGGCTAATGATCCGCCGGCAAATATTGTGTAAAAAAGAGGCTTTATGCCAAAGCGATCTCGGCCAAACAGGGCTGTTTTCTTGTGATTATCCCAAAGGCAGAAGGCCCACATCCCATTGCATTTAAGTTGAAATGAAGGGCCTTCTCTAATCAGGCCAGCCAGGAGGACTTCCGTGTCGCTTGATGTGGTGAATTCATGCCCTGTTGCCATTAGATCGGCTTTGAGTTCGAGAAAGTTATAGATTTCTCCATTGAACACAAGAACGTAGCGTCCATCGGCTGAAACGAAGGGCTGGGAGCCCCCCGGGCTCAAATCCAGGATTGCCAACCGCGTATGGCAGAAAAGTGCTGGCTTGCCCCCATCAGAGGAGAGCCATAGACCCTCGCCATCTGGACCTCTGTGCTTGATTTTAGCGATCAGTCGGTGGCCAACAGCGGAGTCATTTGATCCGATGTAACCTGCAATGCCACACATGAGCTGCTCAGGGCAATGGCCATTGGCCTTGTGGGTAAAATACATCAAAGCGATCTGGTGCCACAGCAACCCCTTTGAACCCTTGGAATCAATCCGTTCTCAAGGATGGTTGATCTGGAACTTCACAGGGAAGTGAAACGTGCTGGACCAGCCCTGGGTCGTTGCTACGCCGCTCGAAAGCGCCTTGGATGTCGCGGATTGAAGCCAGTCCGTCAGAGAAGGCAGTCTGTCCGATCAATGTTGGACAACTTGCCCGCATCTGCTGGATCTGGCGCCAGCAGGTGCGGGCGGGACGAGGTGGTCCTGATGGCTTGGCACCAGCGCTCTCTCCTGGTCCCCTCAAGGAAACCTCTTCGTGTTGAACAAAGAGGTGAAGGAAGTGTGATTCCCGCAACCTGGGCACGGTGAGCGGCATTGGGGTTGAGGCGATGGAGAGGTTCTGTTGAGTGGGCGAGTGCATTATTCTCATGTTTGGGTCTGTTCATTCAGGTGTGATTTTAACTTTAATGGCGAGTGTCTTTTCCAGGCGCCTGAGACATCGCCCTGTGGCGATAGCGGTGAGTGGTCGGTTGAAGACGATGAAGGCTGAACTGTGCATTTCGGGATCGCGACTGATTGGAGCTGAAGCCTGAAATTGAGATGATCTTTCGCGATTTGTGCTTGATGGACACAGCCCTCCTTCCTCGAAGTCCTTCTGGTTGAGGCAAAAAACACTCGGGGTCTCCAGTGAGGACCGCAGGACGTGGAGTCTCCGCTTGCGATGGAGGATGCTCACACTGTCTGCCTCCCTCACCCCGTGGATCTACCGGGTGTGCCCTCCACCCTCTGGTCTGTGTTGTGCGCCGCCGCTGGATCGGAGCGGATCGCGCTCGTGGGTGGCGCGGTGCGTGATTGGCTGTTGCATCGTGATCACCTTGATCCCTGGCGGGGTCTGGTGGATCTCGACTTGGTGATCGAGCTGGCGGCTGCCCCCGGGGATGGGACGGCCCCTGCCCATCCAGACCGGCCAGAACCGCCCAGTCCCGCTTGGCGATTCGTGGAGCGTCTGGCCGGCCGGACCGACGGCGTTACCCTCCTCAGGGCTTGCCCTCACGGTCAGTACGGCACGGTCGAAGTGGAGTTGGAGCTCGAGGTCCCACCGGATCTTGCCGGGCAGCCAACCCCTGCCTCCACCCGCCTGCTCCTTGACGTGGCCAGCGCACGGGGGGAGGGTTACCCGATCCCGGCGGAGAACCCTGTGGTGCGCTTCGGTGCCCTGGAGGATGACTTGGCCCGCCGGGACCTCACCATCAACGCGATGGCCATCGACCTCGCTTCGGGGGTGCTGCTGGATCCCCATGGTGGCGAGAGGGATCTGGCCCGGCGCTGCCTCCGTTTTCTGCATCCAGACAGCCTCCGCGATGATCCCAGCCGGCTGGTGAGGGCAGCCCGCTATGCCGCCAGGCTGGGGTTTGAGCTGGCAACCGACAGCCAATCGCAGGCGGTGAGCACCTTGACGGCCTGGCCCTGGGCCTGGCGCGCCGGCGATCCCCCCGACCAGGCCCCGGCGGCCCTGGGCACTCGCCTGCGCCGGGAGGTGGAGCTGTTGCTGGAACGGGAGAATTGGCGCTTGGCCCTTGGCCGGTTGCAGGAGTGGGGTGGGTTGGCCCTGCTGGATCCAGCCCTGCAGGCCGATCGACACTGGCCCCGGCGGCTGTTTTGGGCGCTGCGGTTTCAGGTTCCCCTGATCGTGGCCCTGATCGTCGTCGCCAGGGATCCCCTGGCTCTGGCGGAGCGGCTGCAACTGCCCCATCGCCACCAGCGGTTGCTCTCCCAATTCCTGGCCCTTCGCCCCCATCTCCGCCCTGCCTCACCGTTCTCCGCGCCTGGCGCCGCGGCGGCGGCTGAACCAGCCGACCCCTGGCACTGGTGCCAGAGGTTGGAGCGTCCAGGTCTGTCTCCCTCCGCCGTTGCCCTCGCCCTCGCTTGCGGCCTGGGTCCCCGCCGGCCCCTGCTGCGGTGGCTACTGCGCTGGCGACATCTCGGGCCGGAGCGGTCTGCCCATGACCTCATGGCTTCCGGCGTGCCAAAGGGGCCGGAGTTGGGAGACGCCCTACGCCGCAGCCGGCGGGAGCGACTGGAACGCGAACGGGGTTGAGCACCCGCCAGGGTGTTTACGATCGGCCCCCTACGCATCCTTCCCCCACCCCATGGCCAGCCTCACCGTGCTCAAATTCAGCTCCGAGGATTGCGGCACCTGCCACCGCATGAGCCACTACGACGCCAAGGTGGCGGAGGAGCTGGGCCTGGCCTTTGTGAGCGTGATGCTGCAGGACACGGAGACCTACCGGCTGTATCGCAAGGTGTTGTTGGCCCAGTACCCCACCAAGGAGGGGATGGGTTGGCCCACCTATTTGGTGGTCCGCGATGTGCACGCCGACTTCGTCGTGCATGGAGAACTCAAGGGGGGGATGCCGAAGGGTGATTTTCGCCAGCGGCTTCAGGAGCTG
>JBKDSY010000166.1:0-4985 GCA_046340755.1 Cyanobacteriota bacterium | reverse complement strand
AGATGAAACTCCTGACGGCAGATGATCGCAAGCCCCTGATCACGGATTCAGGGGATGGAGAATGATGGCGACCAACAGGCAGCAAAACACAGTGTTGGATCCGGAGAGTGCTCAGGTGCTGGCGAGGATTGGGGGGGTGCTGGGATGAAGGAAGAATGGGAAAACATCAAGCTTACTTCACTATCCGAGATAAGCTATGGCTACACAGAAAGCGCAATCAGCGAGCCAATCGGCCCAAGATTTCTTCGTATTACAGATATACAGGACAACAGAGTTAATTGGGATGCGGTGCCTTTTTGCAAAATCGACAACGCCGTCTTGCCAAGATTCCGGCTGGCCACTGGTGACATCGTATTTGCGCGCACTGGAGCAACGACAGGCAAAAGTTTTCTTGTGGAAGACCCGCCAGAGGCGGTTTTTGCATCATATCTAATACGCCTTCGCCTGCTTGGTGATTACTTGTTGCCACAGTTTGTTCTCATGTATTTTCAGACTGCTGATTACTGGAGGTTCATTGCTGAGGGATCATCTGGAAGCACTCAAGGCGGTTTCAACGCAACCAAGCTTGGGTCTCTAATGATTCCAGTCCCCCCACTCCCCGAACAACAGCGAATCGTCGCCCTGCTCGACGAAGCATTTGCGGGCATCGCCACCGCCAAAGCCAATGCCGAGCTGAATCTTCGTAATGCCCGTGCGATTTTTGAGAGTCATCTCGAATCTGTTTTCAGCGAGCGAGGAGATGGATGGATAGTTTCTAACATTGGTGCAGAAAATCGCTTTATTGACTATCGCGGTAAGACTCCGACAAAGACTGCCACAGGAATCCCTCTAATCACTGCTAAGAACATAAAGATGGGATTTCTTTGGGACGAGCCGAAGGAGTTCATTACTGAGAGCGACTACGCCAGTTGGATGACGCGTGGAATACCTGAAAAGGGAGATGTCCTGTTTACGACAGAAGCCCCTCTTGCGAACGTTGCTCAACTCGATACCAGCGAGAAGGTCGCCTTTGCTCAGAGAGTAATTATCATGCAGCCTGACAGGTCAAGGCTGAGCGGCCACTTCCTGAAGTATTTACTGCTTTCCAAGCCGGTTCAGGATCAAATTCGCCTCCATGCGACGGGCGCAACCGTACAAGGCATCAAGGCCAGCTTGCTTAGATCGATCGAGATTTCATTTCCCCAGTCTCAAGAACAGCAAGAATCATATGTTCGTCGATTTGATGCTTTGACAGAAGAAACCCAACACCTTACCCACCTCTACGAACGCAAACTCGCCGCCCTGGATGAACGGAAGCAGTGCCTCCTGCAACAGGCCTTGAATGGCGAGATCTGAGCGCGCGCCTGGATGCCCTTGCCATCGCGCCTAGGGTTCAACCAGCAGCACTGTCGCTGCCATAACGGCTTCCGTCGCCCACCCCTGTACCAGCCGCGCTGATGTGTTGGCAGTTCTGCGTGAGCACTTCCCAGGTCTGGCAGCAGAGTTCAAGCTCCGCAGCCTGCAGCTGTTTGGCTCCTTCGCCACCGATGAGGCCACCGCCAGCAGCGATGTGGATCTGGTGGCTGAGTTTGCGGAACCGATCGGTTTCTGCTCCATCCACCTGGCCGATCGCCTGGAAGAACTGCTCGGCCGCAAGGTGGATCTGGTGGCTGCCGACGGGATCAAGGAGAACCGGCGTCCCTTCATTTTCAGCAGCCTGGTCCATATTGCGCCATAAGGCGCTGGCACCCAGGCACACAGGTGCCATAACCAATCTTAGGATTGTTCTCTCGCTAGAATCAATCAACATGACATGCCCCCATGAGTCGCCAGTTTGATGTGATTGTGGAGCAGGATGCCGAGGGTTCCTACGTAGCCAGTGTTCCTGCTCTGCCGGGTTGCCATACACAGGCCCGATCACTTGATCAGCTTCGTGAACGCATTATTGAAGTGATCTAACTATGCCTTGATGTTCAGGATCACGATGTGCCATTGCTCGGTTTTGTCGATGTCCAGCGCGTGATGGTTAATAGGTTCCTGAAGGTCGGCAATTCCAGGGGTCTGCGCTTGGCCAAGTCGCTGTTGGAGCAGGAAGGCCTCAGCGATGAGGTCGACATCCAGGCTGACCCGGGCGTTCGCACGATCCGGCCTGTGGCCAGGCCCCGGGCGGATTGGGCGGAGGCTGCGGCGGCAGCGCTGCCAGAGGGCATGCTGGAGGCTCCCAGCGCCACCCGGTTCAATCACGCGGAGCGGCACTGGTGAGCCGTATTATGGCCGTAATACATTTGGGATGGCGCCATGCGGACCATTTCGGTGCGCCTCGATGACGGCAGCGAGGCCAGGCTCAACAACCTCTGCCAGACCCTCGGCCTCAGCCAGAGCGAAGTCGTCAAGGCTGGCCTTGCCCTGCTGCAGCAGCAATCCACCAGCCCGGCAGCCCTGGCGGAACGCCTTGGCCTGGTCGGCAGCTTCTCCAGCGCCACAGCGGACAACGGCACCACCAGCCGTGGTATGAACCATGCCTCCCTGCTGCGGCAGAAGCTGATGAATCAGCACAAGCGGGAACAGCAGACCGAGCCGCAGCCGTGAGCCGTGCCCTGTTTCGCGGTGCCACCTTGCTAGACACCGGTCCGCTGGTCGCCTGGTTTGATCGCAGTGATCAGGACCATGAAGCCTGCGCTGGGTTCTTTCAACGGAATCAGGGGGCTTTTGTGTCCACATGGCCGGTGTTGACCGAGGTCTGCCATCTGATTCCTGCTGATCTGGCATCGCGGTTTCTGTCCTGGGTGTCGCTCGGTGGGCTGCACCTTGCGGAGCTCGATGGATCCGCCCTGGGATCGATGGTCTACTGGATGCGCCAGTACGGCGACCTGCCGATGGATCTGGCGGATGCTTCCCTGCTCTGGGTGGCCCAGGAGCATGGGATCCGACGTATCGCGACCCTTGATCGACGCGACTTCGGGATTTACCGGCTTCCGGGGGGCGAGAGCCTGGACAACCTCCTGAATCCCTGAGATGGGCACTGCCAGCGTGATCGGCATCGATGTGGGAGTCTCCCGCCCGTAGTCCCTGGAATGAAGCCAAAGCCCATCTGCAGCGTCTGGCCGAATGATCATCGCGATTTCCTCCGATGCTCTGCTTGACCTGGAGGAAGGATTCGGTTTCTATCGCTCGGCTACAGTCAGGCCTTGTAGACCACATCGTGGGAGCCGATGTCGATGGGGATCAGGGTTTGGCCTTCGATCAGAATCTCAAGCGTGATGCGATAGTTCAGGTTGATTGAAACCGAATGCAACCCCTGAAGGCGGCCTCGTAGGGCATGCAGACGTAAGGACGGATGGTGAGGATTCGCTTCCAGTAGGAGCAGTGTTCTGCGATACGTCTCTCGCATGTCGGGATGGCGCCGCAGAAAACGAGCGGCTCGGCGGTTGTACCGCTCGTTGAACACCAACGACCAACTCAAGGCTGCGCCGTCGCCGTTTGCAGCTCGTTTTCAGGGCCGATGACCATGGCATCCAGGCGCTTGAAGTGATCGTCGACCGATTCGCAAACAACGCGACCGGCGGCAAGATCGGCGCGGGCTTCCTGCAGTGCGATTTCCAGCTCGCATTCCCGCAGGCGCTGGTAAGCATCGGCTTCCATCACCACATATCGGAGTTCACCGCGCACGCTCAGCCCCACCTCCCGTTCGTGCTCCAGCGCTCGCGAGATGGCGCCGATGCCGCCGATCTTGAG
The DNA here is from genome assembly GCA_046340755.1 of Cyanobacteriota bacterium. Lineage (GTDB taxonomy): Bacteria > Cyanobacteriota > Cyanobacteriia > PCC-6307 > Cyanobiaceae > Cyanobium. The sequence goes on along the minus strand of JBKDSY010000166.1, from coordinate 1,271 downwards.
GTCGTTCGCCGAGATGGCTTGCATCGCAATCTTGCCAGCTCTTTCCAGCGTACGCCGAACCATACGGTTTGGCGTACGCTTAGTTGCCCCCTGAGGGCACTCTTCCCCGAGCTGGAACGGCGGCTGGATCAGCTGGTCCAGCAGTTGGGCAAGACGCGCAGTGCCTGCATCCGCGTGGCCATCAACTGGACCGCATGACGGCCGCCGCTTTGCGTCGCGGCACGGTGGTGACCGTGACCAGACCAGCGTCACCCTCTGCCCCCTGACCCGCCCCCCCAGGCAGGCGCCCCTGGTGCGGATCGCCGTTGAGCCCTCGCCGCGTAAAGGCCTGCGCAAACCCTCCCCCCAGCTGATGGTCGACAAGTTGTTCACCGTGCCGAACCAGTCGCTCGGAGACGTGGTGGGGCTGTTGGAGGCCGATGTGCTGAAGGATCTGGACCTGCGCTGTGGGGATGGCTGGAACTGCCGTGATGGATACGCCAGACTGATTCCATGGCTGAGTCTTCCCGCCCCTCCGGCTACCACTACGTGGTGGATGAACCCCTGCTGCGCACGATCGCGGCCGAGATCCAGGCGGCGATTCCCGGCGCTGAGGTGCGTCTGTTCGGCTCCCGCGCCCGCGGCACCGAACGACCCGATTCTGACCTCGACCTGCTGGTGACGGTGCCGGATGCCTGGTTGGCGAGCCATTCGCGGTTCGAAGAGACAGGCAATCTCAGCTGCAAGCTCGCTCATCACCGGATTCCAATTGATCTGCTCGTCTATTCCCATGCGGAAGTGCGAGATCGGCGTCAATATCGCCAGAATGTGGTAACAGAGGCCTATCGCTACGGCAGAGAGCTCCATGCCTCCTGAAGCCCGTCCAGATGCAGCGCTCATGCTTCGGGTTGCCCAGCGCGACCTCAAGGCGGCAAGGTCGATGCTGAATGAGGACGCCTTTGAAGAGCCCACCTGGGCGTACCAAATTCAACAGGCCACAGAGAAGGCTCTGAAGGCTTGGATCGCAAGACTGGATGTCGACTATCCCCGCACGCATGACCTGGCCCTTCTCTCATCTCTGATCCGCGATCTCGGGGCCGATCCGTCCCCCTATCAGCCACTGTTTCGCTTCAGTCCCTATGGCACGCGGATTCGTTAGGACGACGTTGAAACGCTCGGGCTGGATCGTTCGTTCTGGAACCACCTCTGCGCCGAGCTGCTCGACCATGTGGCCTCCCTGCTCCCATGAACGAGCCCGACACAGCCCCCCTCACGGAAGGGGTGGCCCAGGC
>JBKDSY010000165.1:0-12163 GCA_046340755.1 Cyanobacteriota bacterium | reverse complement strand
CAACCAGTCGATCCTTGATGGCCAAGGCCGTGTGCTCAACACCTGGGCCGACGTGCTGAACCGCGCCAACCTGGGCATGGAAGTGATGCACGAGCGCAATGCTCACAACTTCCCCCTCGACCTGGCCTCCGCGGAAGCCACCCCTGTGGCCCTGACCGCTCCCACCATCGGTTGAGCTAGCTTCTTGGTCTGATGTTTAGATTATTGATCCATCCATTAGTGAAAGATTGATTTTCTACTCAGACAAACTCAAATCCATGACCCCTGCCGCAAGGCAGGGGTTTTTGTTTGGGTAGATAGTCATTTCTGGCTGGAGGACATGGAGAGGAGTGGTCAGGCGGTTTTGGCTGGAGATGGTCGCTCCGCGACAGTCTGCAGTTGGTTCGGCCTGGATCAGCCGTGAAGGGGTGAACAAAGAGTCGAGAAAATTCGACTATCGTCAAAACGCAAATTCACCACAGATGCAGACATAGCAAGAGATGCAGACATAGCAAGAGAATAAGTTGCCATGGATTCTCCTTCCAGTAAGGTCTAATCATGGGCTTGGTCATCAGCAAGAAGCTGGTTCTGCCAGTCCTGATCCATTCTTATGTCTCCAGCTATTTTGCTTCACGTATGGCTAAATTGCCTGCGCTGGCTGAGTTCATGACAGCCTGGACCCGCCAGGGCCCGACTCGCTCCGGCCATGGGGCTGGCAGGGGCTTTGCCTTCCTCAAAGGGCTTGTGGTGGCATCATCTGCCCTGTTGGCATCCCCAGGCACAGCCGCTATTTCGTTGACTTTGTTTTGGATGGCGACGTGTTGGATACAGACCATACGGCGGTTGAGAATGGCCTCATCAATGCCAACGGTGTCAGGGGGATTACAACCTATGGCAACTTCACCAATCCATTTCGCTATCTGCGCCTCACCCTCGACCCCACGGGTCCCTCGGCCCAGGACCTGTCTGGCGTGACCTTTGCCTATGGCCAGCAATTCGGCGATTTCTCCCGTGTGGTCGATGTCAATCAACCTCCGAATCCCCAGGCTCCTCCTTGCGACGTCAGTCCATGCATCAATGAGCACGTCACCTTGGAGATGCGTCAAACGGATGCCGGGTCTCCTTTGAAGTCGGTGTGGTTCAACCTATACAACAACACCTTTTATCAGCCCACCTATGCGACTCGGCAGTTGCTGCTCGACGTCAGCCAGCCTGATCAGTCCTTTCGCTTTCAAGAGCTGTTCCTCCACGGTCCAGACACGTTGGCTGAGTTCACCAGTTATCGCGAGCCCAACTTCTCCAATCTTCGCGATGGTGTCTTGTTGGAAGGTCCGAATGGCACCGTGGCCTCCGGTCGCTTTCTGAGTCTTCAGGCCGTTCCCGCTCCCCTGCCCCTGCTCGGCGCGGGCTTGGCGGTCGCCCGCACGCGGCGCTTGCGCCGGCTGTCCGCCCGTTTGCATCGTTCATGATGGTGCCGGCTTCTTGATGTGGCATGGGCAGCAGCTTCGGTACCCTTTTTCGCCTGCACACCTTCGGGGAATCCCACGGGGGCGGCGTGGGGGTGATCGTGGATGGTTGCCCTCCCCGCCTTGCCATCGACGTCGAAGCGATTCAAGCGGAACTGGACCGCCGCAAGCCTGGCCAAAGCAAGATCACCACCCCCCGCAAGGAAGACGACCGGGTGGAGATTCTCAGCGGCCTGCTCGATGGCGTCACCCTGGGCACGCCCATTGCCATGCTCGTGCGTAACAAAGACCAACGCCCCCAGGACTACCAGGAGATGGCGGTGGCCTTTCGCCCCTCCCATGCCGATGCCACCTACCAGGCGAAATACGGCATCCAAGCCCGCAGTGGCGGTGGTCGGGCCTCTGCCCGGGAAACCATCGGCCGGGTGGCCGCCGGGGCGATCGCCAAGCAGCTGCTGGCCCGGGCGGCCCAGACCGAGGTGTTGGCCTGGGTGCAGCGCATTCACACGATTGAAGCCGCCATCGATCCCGGCGAGGTGACCCTGGAAGCGGTGGAGCGCACCATCGTGCGTTGCCCCGATCCCGTTGTCGCGCAACGGATGGTGGAACGCATCGAGGCGATCGGGCGGGAGGGGGACTCCTGCGGCGGGCTGATCACCTGCGTGGTGCGCCAGCCTCCCGCGGGCCTGGGCATGCCCGTGTTTGACAAGTTGGAGGCGGATCTGGCCAAGGCCGTGATGTCACTGCCGGCGACGAAGGGGTTTGAGATTGGCTCGGGTTTTGCCGGCACCCTGCTCAAGGGCAGTGAACACAACGATGCCTTTCTGCCCAGCGAGGGTGGACGTTTGCGCACCGCCACGAACCACTCCGGAGGCATCCAGGGCGGCATCAGCAATGGCGAGGAGATCGTGATCCGGGTGGCTTTCAAGCCCACCGCCACGATCCGCAAGCCTCAACAAACCATCAACGACCGGGGCGAGGCCACGATCCTCGAAGCCAAAGGACGCCATGATCCCTGCGTGTTGCCGCGGGCCGTGCCCATGGTGGAGGCGATGGTGGCCCTGGTGTTGGCCGACCATCTGCTGCGCCAACAGGGGCAGTGCAGCCTCTGGTAGCCGATCGTTCAGCCACACGGCTCCTTCCCGGGCATCTGCGCGGTTGCCCGGGGCGTGGTGAAGCGTTGCTCCAGGGGTTGGGGGGGAGGTCAGCTCACGGGCGGAGTTGGCAAGCCGCTGTCCACGCCATTGCCGCCATTCACGGGGGGGATGGGGGCTGGGGTCTGGGATCCGGCGATGGAGGCAATGGGAGCGCTCACCAGCCGACTGGCCGCCTTGGCCATGCGCTTGGCCACCGACGAGCGGGAGGAGCGGGTGGTGGGAGAGGCTGCTTTGCGACTGGCTGCTTTGGGGGCAGCCTTGGGCTTCTCGGCCTTCGGGCTGGCGACGGCCGCACTGGCTCGCTTGCGGGGGGTGGCGGCGCCGCGACTCGCCGTGGCCCTGGAGGTGGCGGTTGCCGTTGCCTTGGCACTCCGGGCGGGCTTGGCCTTGGCGGCGGCGCGGCTGCGGGGCTTGGCCGTGGTGGTGCCGGCGTCGAGGACGTCGCTGGCGGCGGATTTTGCCGTGACACTCTTGGCACGGCGCCGCGCCGGAGCGGCAGCGGTTGCCGTGGCTCGGCTGGTGGCGCGGGGCTTGGCGGTCCGCTTTGGTTCGTCCGTGGTGGTGGACCGCGTGCGGTGGCTCAACACCAGAGCCCATTCCTCATCGGAGAGGGAGGAGGGTTTGCTGCCATGGGCTTGAGCCACCATGGCCGCCCGTTCGATGTCGGCCAGGAGATTCTGCCAGGAGGTGGCGAAGCGTTTGTCGGACTGACACTTGGCCCCACTTTCGAGAAGGGTTTCCACAACGCCTTCCGCTGTGACCTTTTTGCGCCGACGGTTGAAGATCTCCTTTTGAAGCTGGGCGATCAACGCGTCGGCCTTGTCGCTGATCTGGATGGTGAGTTGAGACATGGGCGAAGCACATCTGCTTCATCAGTAGCACTGACGAGTTACATCTGCAAGGCGAGCTTCGCTATCAGGTGTCGCAACGGTTCAAGATCCATGGCGGATGGGCTGGTTGTCGTACCGTCGCCGAGCCAGTTGGAACCAACCGCGACCGCATCGACTCCCGCAGCCAGCCATGGGCAGACATCGTCCAGACCAAGCCCGCCAGCGGCGATGCAGAACGGGAGTGATCCTCCCAAGGGGGCTCTTAGCCGACTCCAATAGCCAGTACCGAGGGGAGCCGCTGGAAACAGTTTCACCAAACCCGGCCCCCAACGGCAGGCTCGCCGCACTTCGGTGGGGGTCATGGCTCCGGGCACGAGGGGGAATCCGGCGGAGGCCGCATCGTCTTGCAGCTTCCGTTTGAGGATGGGAGAGACGCCGTAGGCCAGCCCGGCGTCAAGGACGGCGTGCAGGGCCTTTCGGTTGACAATGGAGGCAGCCCCTAGGCGCAGATCGGGAAAGGTTTGGCGCAGCTCTCGGCACTGCCGAGTCCACTCCCGCGTGGGAAGGCAGGCGATTTCGACGTGAAGAAGGCCCAAGGCTTGCAACCGCTCCAGCAGTGGAGCCAATCGCAGGGGGTCCTTGGGCCGAAACACCAGCAGCAGGGGCTGTCGTCTCAGGGAGGCGATCAGCTCCCGCGCCTCAGAGGTAGGACGCCACTTTGACGTCACGGGTGATGAGCAGTTCTTGCAGCTCTTCGGCATCCACGGTTTCCTTCTCCACCAGCATGGCGGCCAGTTCATCGAGCACGGGCCGATTGTCGTGGAGCACCTGGAGGGCCCGCTTGTAGGCCTCATCCACGAGGAGGGACACCTCTTCATCGATGGCGGCAGCGGTGTCCTCGGAGAAGTCGCGTTCCGCCGCGATATCCCGGCCGAGGAACATGCCCCCTTGGGAGCGGCCAAGGGCCACGGGGCCCAGGCGGTCGCTCATGCCGAAGCGGGTGACCATCTGTCGGGCCACCCGGGCCACCTGCTGCAGGTCGTTGGAGGCTCCGGTGGTCACCTCATCGTCTCCGTAGACGATTTCCTCGGCCACTCGGCCCCCAAGGGCCACCGCCATCTGGTTCTGGAGATAGGCGCGGGAATAGAGGCCGGATTCCATCCGCTCCTCGCTGGGGGTGAAAAAGGTGAGGCCACCGGCCTGACCCCGGGGAATGATCGAGATCTTCTGCACGGGGTCGTAGTCGGGCATCAGGGCACCCACCAGGGCGTGACCGGCCTCGTGATAGGCCACCAGGCGCTTGCGTTTCTCACTCATCACCCGGTCTTTCTTCTCCGGACCCGCCATCACCCGTTCGATGGCATCGTTGACCTCATCCATGGAGATTTCGCCCAGTTCCCGCCGGGCGGCCAGGATGGCGGCCTCGTTAAGCAGGTTGGCCAGATCCGCTCCCGTGAAGCCGGGGGTGCGGCGGGCCACCTTGTCGAGATCGACGTCCTTGGCGAGGGTTTTGCCCCGGGCGTGCACGCCGAGGATCTGCAGGCGGCCGGCGTAGTCGGGACGATCCACGACCACCTGGCGATCGAAGCGGCCCGGACGCATCAAGGCCGCGTCAAGCACATCCGGACGGTTGGTTGCGGCGACGATGATGATGCCGGTGTTGCCCTCAAAGCCATCCATTTCCGTGAGCAGCTGGTTGAGGGTCTGCTCCCGCTCGTCGTTGCCGCCGCCCAGGCCAGCGCCCCGCTGACGACCGACCGCATCGATCTCATCGATGAAGACGATGCAGGGAGCATTTTTCTTGGCCTGTTCGAAGAGGTCACGCACGCGGCTGGCGCCCACGCCGACGAACATTTCCACGAACTCCGAGCCGGAGATCGAGAAGAAGGGCACGCCTGCCTCCCCTGCCACCGCTTTGGCAAGGAGTGTTTTGCCCGTTCCGGGAGGGCCGACGAGCAGCACCCCTTTGGGAATCTTGGCCCCCACGGCGGTGAAGCGGTCGGGGTTCTTGAGGAAGTCGACCACTTCCGTCAGTTCCAGCTTGGCCCCCTCGATGCCCGCCACGTCGCCGAAGGTGACCTGGGTCTGGGGTTCCATCTGCACCCGGGCCTTGCTCTTGCCGAAGTTCATGGCGGGGTTGCCGCCACCGGACTGGGCCCGGCGCAGAAGGAAGAACAGACCACCCAGCAGGAGAAGCGGGAAGAGGAGGCTGCCCACGGCCTGTTGCCACGGAGCCGGCTCGGCGCTCGGTTGCACGGCGATGTCGACGTTGTGGTCGGTGAGGAGCTTCAGCAGATCCTTGTCGGGGGCGAGGTTGACCACCGCGCGCAGGCCATCGTTCTGCACCACCTGGGCCGTGCCGCGGTCGGGGGAGATGAGAACGCGGGCGATCTCGTTGTCTTGCACCGCTTCAACAAAATCGCTGTAGCGCAGGGTGCGCGGCGCCTTTGCCGGATCTGGACGATCCAGGAACGCCGTGCCGACGGCAATGAAGACCACCGCCAACATGACGTAGAGGAATGCGGTGCGCCAACGTTTTTTCAAGGGTCCGCCTCCGGACGAATGAGATGGGTTGTTAATGAATGTTAACCATCCCTTGAGGGAGGGATGGTTCCCCTGCCTGGGGGAGGACGGCTCAGGACGCGGCCCGGAGCACCTGCACCACGCTCCGGAACGCGAACCATTCCGGAATCTCTTCCCCACCCCGCAGCATCAGGCGGAATTGGGTGCCGCTGAGGGTTTTCACGTGCAAACCCCGGGCCTGGGCATGCTCGGCGGTCACGTAGCCCTCTTCTTCCGTGTACACGAGGTTGAGGGAGGGCACGGTCTCCATCCCCAGCTCCGACGCCTGATCACGAGCAAAATCCTGGGCTTCGTAGGGCCCGTAGAAATCCTTGCCGGTGAGGGAGGATTTGCACCCCGCCATGTCGCGGCCAATGATGAAGTGGCTGCAGCCGTAGTTTTTGCGAATGATCATGTGTTGCAGGGCTTCCCGGGGCCCGGCCATGTGCATGGAATAGGGCAGGTAAGCCCAGCGGATGCGCGGGTTGGCCACCTCCTCCGCCAACCGCTCGTAGGTGCGGAAGCGCACCTCGCCGGCGATGTCATCCTCCTGGGTGGGGCCGCAGGTGGGATGCACGAGCACAACGGCGCCCGCGCTCACGTTGGGAGCCTGCAGGGCCCGGGTGAACAGCTCGTAGTGGGCCCGGTGGATGGGGTTGCGGCACTGGAAGGCCACCACATCCTCCCCGGGGGGCAGGGTGTCCCGCACCTCGGCGGGGGTGCGACAGGGAAAGACACGCCGGGGAAGCTCCAGGCCCTGCACCCGGCCGCCGAGGTAGTAACGACCGCGCTCGCAGGCAATCATGCGCACCGCCGGGTGTTCCAGGGAGGTGGTGCCGTAACAGCCCAGGGCTTCCCGCATCTTGTCGGGTTCCCAGCGGCTTTCGACGGTGAACACCGCCAGCTCCTGGCCCTTGTAGGTGAGAAGAATCCGCTCCCCCAGGCGGATGGAAGCCTCATCGGTGTCGAACACGATCGGCAGCCCGAAGAGCAGCCCACTGCTTGTGCGGAAGCCGCTGACCACCGCGTCGTAATCCTCCTGGTGCATGAAGCCCCGCAGGGGAGAGAACCCACCCACCGTCAGGAGTTCAACGTCGCAGGCGTTGCGGTCGCTGCATTCCAGGCGGCGATCCACGGAGGCCTTGACTTCGGCCCCCTCCTGGTGGCCGAGCATCAGGTTCACCAGCGATCCCCCGTGGGGTGGGATCAGGGACGGACGGGTCGGGGCGCCGCTGGGGGCGGTGGTCATGGGAAACCGACGGTGCAGAACGGTGATTCTCCCAGACGGGGTCAGAAACGAGGGACCCAACCAAGACAAAAAAACGGGGCCCGATGGGCCCCGTTGACGTGGTGATGGAGCGGCGGGTGAGGCCTGTCGCTTCCACCCTCAGACTTTTTCGAGCCGACCGTAAAGCTCGCCGGTGATCTTCACATCCACGGCCTTCTTGGTGCCCATGTCGGTGTCGGAGGGCTGGATGGCGGTGAACACACCGGAGAATTCACCCGTGTCGGCGTCGACCTTGGTGATGGAGAAATTCATCGTTCCGGTGCCATCCACATACCGCTTGACGGTTTCGTCGGTGAACTCATCACCGGCGGGCACCAGGCCCATGGCGCTGCTGTAGCCGGTGGTCAGGCCCCGACCCTTGGGATCCAGGAAGTTGCTGGTGCGGTAGCTGGGTGCCCGGTAGGGCCCACTGAGATCGGTGCTCGTGGAGAAGGAGGTGCCCACCCCATTGGCCACCAATTCCTTGCTGGAGAAGGTGAAGGGCACCTCCTCACCGCCGGGCAGGAGCACGGTGATCGGCTGGAAGTCGATCCCGCCAAGCTCGGTGAAGGTGAGCTGGTCACCATCCAACTTGAGATCGCCGAACACCTGATCGAGGCTGGAGGTGTAACGGGTGAGGATTTTTCCAGCCACAAACTGGGCTTCTTGGCGTTTGTTGGCAGGTTCGCCCTTCACAAACACTTCGGCCGGATGGAGGCAGATCTCCTTCAGGCGATAGCTGGCTGAAGGGTCTAGGGCAATGGTGCCGCGGGCCGTGTCGGGAAGGGTCGGGCAGTCGTTGGCGCGCCCGGTGTTGACGATCTGGTCATAGGTGAGGCTGCTCCGGTCAACAGCCCTGGCGCCACCGCTGCAGGCGGTCACCAGGGAGAGGCAGAGCGCCAGCACAACGGCGAGCAAGGGACGAAAACGCATGGAGAGTGGCCGCAGGAACGGTTCGGAACTGGGCATCAAGCCGGATCCTACCGGTCATCAACCCCCAGTCCTGATAGATTCACCTCCTCTCTCAACAACCTGTAGGAGCCCTTTCCAAAAGGATGACAGCCGTCAGGCCCGACCCCAGTTCCATGCCTTCCCCTGGCCCCTCGGCTCTCGAAGCGGATAGCGCACCCCTCATCGAGGCACTGGCTGGCCTGGCGGCCAACCATGAGGGCGACCCCCTGGCCCTGCTGTCGTTGTTGCGCCAATTGGAAAAGTTGCACCGCACCATTCAAGATGGTGCTTTCCGAGCCAGCCTTCCCGCTGATCGCGGGTCCTTGTTCCGGCTGCTTCAAGACATGGAGCAGAGCGGCGGCTGGCCCTACATCCCCAGGTTGCAGCTGCGCACCTTTCTCGATCTGCTCCAAGGGGAGGCTCCCGTGGCCCGATCCGAGGTCCGTCAGGAGCTTCCCCCCAGCGAAGTGCCGGAAGCGGCCTGACGGGAGCCTCGGCCCGTCAGGCCGTTGTCCGCTCAATCCTCGTCGAAGGGCTCCTGATCAACCAGATGCACGTAGGGCTCGGCCAGCTCCGGCCGGTGGATGGCCAGGGCCCGCAGGAGGTGCCAGTCCTGCAGGCTGGCAAAGGCGTTGGGGTAATCGTCCTCCTCCAGCCGCCTGGCCAGGGCAGCGATCGCCGCCTCGTCAAAGGCGTCCAAGGTCTCGGGGGAGATGGGTCTGGCGGACTCAGTGGTGGGTTGGGTCACGGGGGGCGATAATTGGGGCAAGGGGAATTAGCTCAGCTGGTAGAGCGCTGCGATCGCACCGCAGAGGTCAGGGGTTCGAGTCCCCTATTCTCCATACCACCATTGGCCCGCGGGCACAACCGTCTGTCCCCAGGGGCCCCGGAAAATCGGGTGGCCGATTCCCCTGGTGATTGGGGCATGCGGAAAGCCATACAGTCTTGGGCTGGTGATGGGGTAAATAAGGGGTTGTCACCCGACTCAGGCGATGTCGCAGTCCAAACGCGAGCAGGTGGTGAGTCACCTTCGCTACATCCGACAGGAGCTTCGGGAGATGCACCAGGGTGTGATCGAAGACGGTCTGATGCCGGAGGCTGGCGAGTTGAGGGGCGTGATGGCTCAGATGGAGGCCCTGCTGGAGCTCCTGGAAGGCAAATCACCCCGTAAGAAAGAGGGGGATCTTTGAGGTGGGCCCAGACCCTCCAGCCGCGCAAGGCGGAAGGGACGCTCCCCACGGCGGCTCACGCCTCCCTTGCCACTCCCCCCCGCCACTGGTTTCCTTGCTGCGACCCCATCACCCGCCCGAGCCTCGGCTTCGGGCTTTTTTATTGGGATCCCCTATGGGTGGCGTTAAAAGTGCTGCCATACCACTAGAAATGGTGTAGACAGGATGGAGCAGGGTTCCGGGTCGGGTGATGGGGATCACCACCGGCGCCCAAAGTTCAACGGATTTCCGTTGGGCTTTGTGGGATCGGCCAGTGGCAACCCTGCCCTCATTGCCAACCTCCAATCCAAACCAGGGCCTGCCTGCTCTGGCCTCCCGGGTTGTCTGACCTGCCTGCAACCCCCAGCGGCCCTAGGGTGACAGCCGGTGTTCATACCAGGCCCGACAGCCTCGATCCGCCGCGGCTCCCACGTTGCGTTACCAACAGACCCGCGTTCAAACCCGCTTCGCCGAGGCTGGCCTCCGCCTCACGGAATGGGCCCGCAATCCTTGGCGCAAGTTATCACTGCTCCTGCTGACGTTTTTCCTTTCCTTCGTCATCGGTGTTGGTCTCGGCTCCATCAGCGGGGCCCTCGACCTGTTGGATGTGGTGGCCGCCATGCTTTGCGTGCTGGTGCTTGAAGCGACCATCCGCGGCCGCGGGGCCCTGCGCCGGGGCGAAGGGGATCGGTTGCCCCTCCACCTGGTGGACATGGCCCGCACGGGCTTGCTCTATGGCCTGCTCCTGGAAGGCTTCAAACTCCTTTGACCCTCAGCCCTCCGGCATGGCGGCGGCCAACAGGTAGAGCAGGGCCATGCGGATGGGGATGCCGTTGCGCACCTGTTCGTCCACCAGGCTGTAGCGGTCATCATCGAGGAGCTCGCCAGCCATCTCCACCCCCCGGTTGACGGGGCCTGGATGGAGCACGGGCACGGGCCCCCCGCAGCGGGCCAGCACCTGATGGGTGAGCCCATAGCGGCGGTGGTAACTATCGAGGCTGGTGAGCAGGTGTTGGCGCATGCGCTCCTTTTGCAGCCGCAAGGTCATCACCGCATCCGCCCCGGGCAGCGCCTCCTCCAGCTCCCGCACCACCCGCACCGTGCCCCGCTGGGGCACCGGATCCACCGCCTGGCCCGGCGGCGGACTGGTGGTGAAGTCGTTGAAGAGGGCGGGCAGGAGGGTGGGGGGGCCGCAGAGCACCACCGAGGCGCCGCAGGCGGTGAGGGCCCAGAGGTTGGAGCGGGCGACCCGGGAATGGAGCACATCCCCCACGATCACGATGCGCCGGCCCTTGAGGGCCGCCGGTGAAGGCTGCTTCGGGTCGAAATGGCGGGCGAGGGTGAACAGGTCAAGCAGGGCCTGGCTGGGGTGGCTGTGGAGGCCATCTCCGGCATTGAGCACCGCCACCCCGGCGCCAAGGGACTCCAGATCGCGGGCGAGTTTCTGGGGAACCCCCGCGCAGCCATGGCGCACCACGAGCACATTGCTGCCCATGGCCACGTAGGTGCGGGCTGTGTCGAGGAGGCTTTCCCCTTTGCTCAGGGAGCTGGAGGAAGGGGAGAAGCTCTGCACATCGGCGGAGAGCCGGCGGGCCGCCAACTCAAAGCTGCTGCGGGTGCGGGTGCTTGGCTCGAAGAAGAGGGTGGTCACCATGCGCCCCTGCAGGGCGGGCAGCTTGCGGGCGCCCACCACGGGCAGGGAGCGGAAGCGCTGGGCCAGCTCCAACACGGTGGTGTAATCGTCCACCGAGAAGGTCGCCAGATCCAACACGTGGGCATGGCTCCAGGTGGTCATGGCTGCCATTCCCGGGGCTCCCAGGCCAGGGATCGCGGTGGCGTGGCGTCTCCCCGGGCGCGGCGGCTGACGCTGCGACTGGGCGCCAGATACCAGCGCCAGGGCAGATCCTGGCCCTCGCGGATGCCAATGCGCGTGGTTGCTGTCACCACCGGCTGCCCCTCCCGAGCCCTCTGCACCATTCGATCCTGGAGCTTCGCCGGCCGCGGCGCCAGCCAGAGCCCCTGCTCGATCCGCGCCGGCTGGGCGTTGTGGCGGCGATCAATCCCGAACCGGCGGCTCAGCAAGCCCGGCCCGGCCGCCACCCGTTCCGGTTCCCCGGGCAGGGCCAGGGCTCGCAGGAGCACCCCATTGGCCCAATCGGCGCGATCCGTGACCACATTCACGCAGTGATGAATCCCATAGCTCACATAGACGTAGAAGTGGCCAGGGGGGCCGAAGAGGGTTTCATTCTGGGGCGAGCGGCGCCGGTGGCCGTGACAGGCCGGCTCCGCCTGGGAGTAGGCCTCCGTTTCCACAATCACGCCCCAGAGCAGTTCGCCATCGGCCTGGCGTTGCACCAGCAGGCAGCCGACCAGTTCGGGGGCCACCTCCTCGGCGGGGCGGGCGAAGAACGTCTGGGGCAGGGACGGGGGGAGGGGCGCAGCCAAGGGGTGGAACGAACCCAGGCCTCAGGCCATCCGGGTCGAGCGGCGGTTCAGGGTGGTGGCCAGGCCCCCCAGGGCCACCAGGCCGAGGCCACCGGCGGCTGCCAGAAACACGAGCGTTTGCAGGGCCAACAAGGTGAACCCAACCGCTGAGGCCGCCTTGATCTGGATGCGGGATTTGATCAACAAGGTGAGCAGCAGGAGCACCGCCGCCTGCAACCCGGCGATCTTCGCGGCGGTGAGGGGGCAGAGGGGGTTGGGGAGGAGCATGGGTAATGGGCGTTGGAGCCATCTTGCCGGG
>JBKDSY010000164.1:0-6280 GCA_046340755.1 Cyanobacteriota bacterium | reverse complement strand
GGGATCACCGCCCGGGTGGGCACGCCGCAGAACCCGCCGATCTTGGCCTTGAGGTCGTCGCTGAAGGGTCGGTCGCTGCGGCACACGAGCACGTCGGGCTGGATGCCGATGGAGCGCAGTTCCTTGACCGAGTGTTGGGTGGGCTTGGTCTTCAACTCCCCGGAGGTGCCGATGTAGGGGAGGAGAGTGACATGCACATAGGCCAGGTCGTGGCGACCCACGTCACCCCGGAACTCGCGGATGGCCTCCAGGAAGGGGAGGGATTCGATGTCGCCCACGGTGCCGCCGATCTCGGTGATCACCACATCGGCGCCGCTGTCGGCCGCCACTCGGTGAATGCGGGCGCGGATTTCACCGGTGATGTGGGGGATGACCTGCACGGTGCCCCCCTCGTAGTCGCCGCGGCGTTCCTTGTTGATCACCGCCTGGTAGATCGACCCCGTGGTGACGCTGTTGAGGCGGGTGAGGGCGGTGTCGGTGAAGCGCTCGTAGTGGCCCAGGTCCAGGTCCGTCTCGGCGCCGTCTTGGGTGACGAACACCTCGCCGTGCTGGTAAGGGCTCATGGTGCCCGGATCCACGTTGAGGTAAGGATCGAGCTTGAGGATCGACACGCTGTAGCCCCGGCTCTTGAGCAGGCGCCCCAAGCTGGCCGCCACGATCCCCTTGCCGATGCTCGAAACCACCCCGCCGGTCACGAAGACGAACTTCGTGGTCTGGCTCCGGCTGGGGGGGGTCATGGCAACCTCGGCGCAACGTTCAATGTACCGGGCCAGTTACAGGTCGCCCAGAAACTCCCTGAGGAGCTGGCGCTGGCAGGGCTGGCGCAGCTTGAGCAGGGCCTGGGCCTCGATCTGGCGCACCCGCTCGCGGGAGAGGGAGAGGTCGGCCCCGATCTCCGTCAGGGTGCGGGGATGGTCGTCTTTCAGGCCAAAACGCTCGCGGAGCACCAGGGCTTCCCGCTCGCTCAGCTCCGCCAACAGGGCCTCCATGGCCTCCTGAAGGTGTTGCCGCATCAGGGTCTGCTCCGGGGAGTGGTGCAGGTCTTCCAACAGCTCCATCCGGTCCCGATCCCCCTCCAGGCCCTGGGGGCCATCAAGGGAGAGGGGCTGGGGCCGACGCTCCAGGGTGTGGCGCAAGACCGTCTCACTGAGACCCACCTCGGCGGCGAGCTCACCGAGGCTGGCCGCCCGCCCCAGGCGCTGAGTGAGCTCCCGTTGGGCCTTGCGGATGCGGCTCAGCTTTTCGCGCACATGGGAGGGCAGCCGAATCATGCGGCCCTGGTTGGCGATGGCCCGGGTGATGCCCTGGCGAATCCACCAGTAGGCATAGGTGGAGAGGCGGAAGCCCCGGGTGGGATCAAAGCGCTCCACGCCCCGCTCCAGGCCCAGGGTGCCCTCCTGCACCAGATCCAGGAGCTCCATGCCCTGCCACTGATATTTCTTGGCCACGGCCACCACCAGCCGCAGATTGGCCTGGATCATGCGCTCCTTGGCGCGGCGCCCCTGGCGCAGGGTCTGGCGCAGGGCCGACTCGCTCAGGCCGCGGGCGCGGGCCACGGCGGCCAGGTCCGCCTCCGGTTTTTCCACGTCGGGATGGTGGGCCAGGATTCGCTCACGGGCTTGCACCAGGCGCGCCAGGGTGAGCTCCTCCTCCTCCGTCAGCAGGGCCACCCGGCCAATGTCCCGAAGGTATTGGCGCACAACATCAGTGGAGGAGGCGCTGCGCAATGACGATCCACCCGGAGAATCCCAACCTTGCAGGGGCGGCAGGGGGGCGTGCCGTTTCGCCCCTGTTTCCTTCGGTTTGTGGGAGCTGGACTGGGGAGGCGTGTCAGCGCGGGGGAGACTCAGGAATTCTGCCAGCGCTTGACGATCGCCTCGATCACCCCGTCGAAACGCATGTGGGAGATCCGTTGGTTGATCTGATCCCGTTTTGCTTCGCTCAACTTGGCGCCGAACACAAAGCTCTGGGGGGTTCGGTTATAGGTCTTGGCCGAAATCTGATACTGGCCCGGGTTCTCCACCTTTCGGCTCAGGCCCTGGATGCGCGCCGAATCGGCCATGACGCTGCCCACGGCCCCCCGCTCCAGGGAGGCAAGCAGGGCGTCATCTCCAGAGATTGGTCGAATGTTGCGGAGCAGTTCCGGTCGCTTGAACTTGCGCACCTGTTCCTTGAGCCAGAGCTCACTGACCGTGCCCGCATCCACGCCAACCCCATTCTGCAGGGCTGAAATCAGGCTGTCCTGCTGAGAGATGTCGGCTGGAAGCGAGGACTTGAACACCACCGTGGCAGTGGTGCCCACAAACACCGATGTCACTACAAGACGACAGATGTTGACGAGCGTGATGATGGCCATCGTGGGCGGATTCGGCCCCATCTTGTAGATGCCGCTCCCCATGGCCAGCATCATCCAGCCCTTGAAGAAGGTGTTGCGGCTACTGCCGCTGTCGATGTCCTTGTGGTCGAAGCCTCGACTGATCAGCCATAGGGCGCCAGCCGCCACAATGGTGATCGCGAACAACAACAGAATCGAGTCGCGCAGGATCCTTTCCCTGCCCACCCTCTGCAGCAGGGTGAGGATGCCCTCATTGGTTCTGCGGGACAGGAAGGCAAGGCTGTCCTCCTGATAGGGCACCGAGAAATCTGCCTTTTCCAGGCGCTCGGCAATGATGTTCAGGCAGGAGATCGCCACATCCACCTCGCCCTGGGCGGCCGCTTCGATCGCCGCACTCGGGGTGGAAAGCGGCAGCAGCCGGTAGCGCCAACCCTGGTGTTGGGCGATGGCCTCCCAGAGATCGACCGCCGATCCCAGCGCCTGGCCGTTACTCAGCTCGGAACACGGCATGGCATTGCGCACCACGCCCACCCGGAGCGGCAGGGGATCCGCGGCTCGGCCAGGGGCGGTCGGCGCAATGACCACCGCCGCTCCAAAACAGACGCCTATCCACCCAGTCAACCGGTGCCAGCGGCGCATCAATCCGCTGATTCGTCGTCCACCCAGGTGCTCGCCACATGCAACTCCTGGAGCTGCTTGTCGCTGACGCCGGCGGGGGCCCGGGTGAGCAGGCAGCGGGCCTGTTGGGTTTTGGGGAAGGCGATGGTGTCGCGGATCGACTCCTCACCGGCCAGGAGCATCACCATGCGGTCGAGGCCAAAGGCGATGCCGCCATGGGGGGGGGCGCCCAGATCGAGGGCCTCCATCAGGAAACCGAACTGGGCGTCGGCCTCCTCCAGAGGCAGACCGATGGTTTGCAACACCTGCCGCTGCAGCGCTGAATCGTGGATGCGCAGGGAGCCTCCGCCCAGCTCCAGGCCGTTGAGCACCAGGTCGTAGGCCTGGGCCCGGGCGGTGGGGAGCTGGGCGGCCCACTGGACCGGGTCGTCGCCGAGGTCGTCCGGGTTGGGGGCGCAGAAGGGGTGATGGAGGGCTTCCAGCCGCTGCTCCTCGGCGTTGAACTCAAACATCGGAAAATCCACCACCCACAAGAAGTTCCAGGTGGTGTTGTCCCGGTCGGCGGGCACCAGGCCCAGCTCCCGGGCGAGGAACTGACGCACCCGATCGAGGGCCTTGTTCACCGTGGCGGTGGCGCCGGCGCCGAAGAGCAGCAGGGTGCCCGGCGTCGCGCCGGTGCGGGCCAACAACTCGGCCTTCATCTCCAGCGTGAGGTTGTCCTTGATGGCGCCGATCGTGTCGATCTCTCCCCCCTCCCGCACGCGCGGGATGGTCATGGACGCCATGGCGCAACAATTGATTTTACCGGGCCCGATCCGGAGCCCCATCACCCCCGCGGACCGGCCTCAATCCAGGCTGCCGAGAAACTCCCGCAGCCGTTCGCGCTGGCAGGGTTGGCGGAGTTTGTCGAGGGCCTGCACCTCGATCTGGCGCACCCGCTCGCGGGAGAGGCTCAGATCGGCGCCGATCTCCGTGAGGGTGTGTGGCTGGTCGTTCTTCAGGCCGAAGCGCTCCCGCAACACCCGCGCTTCCCGTTCGCTCAGCTCCCCGAGGAGGGACTCCATGGCCTCGTGGAAGTGCTGGCGCATCAGGTGCTTTTCGGGGGAATGGTGGGCGTCCTCCAAAAGCTCCACCAGATCTATATCCGTGTCCCCGCCCAAGGGGCCATCCAGGGAGATGGGCTGGGAATGCCGCTCCAGGATGGCGCGCAACACCGGTTGGCCGAGGCGCAGTTCAGCGGCCAGCTCCGTCAGGGAGGCGGAACGGCCGAGGCGCTGGGCCAGCTCCCGCTGGGGCTTGCGGATGCGGCTCAGTTTTTCATTCCCATGGGAGGGCAGCCGAATCGTGCGGCTCTGGTTGGCGATGGCCCGGGTGATGCCCTGGCGAATCCACCAGTAGGCAAAGGTGGAGAAGCGAAAGCCGCGGGTGGGATCAAAGCGCTCCACCCCCCGCTCCAGGCCGAGGGTGCCCTCCTACACGAGGTCGAGCAGTTCCATCCCCTGCCCCTGATACTTCTTGGCCACCGCCACCACCAGGCGCAGGTTGGCCTGAATCATGCGCTCCTTGGCGCGGCGGCCTTGGCGCAGGGTCTGGCGCAGGGTCGCCTCGCTGAGGCCCCGGGCCCGGGCCACCGCGGCCAGGTCGGTCCCGATCGTTTCGATGGCGGGGTGTTGATCCAGGATCCGCTGGCGGTGCTGGACCAGCCGCGCCAGGAGGAGCTCCTCTTCCTCCGAGAGCATGGCCACCCGGCCAATGTCTCGGAGGTATTGACGGACAACATCGGTGGAGGAGGCGCCGCGCAGGGAGATGGAGCAACGGACCCAGCTTGGCAAAACATGGACCTCAAATTAAGAATCAAGCGTTTTGCTTCGGGATTGCCCAAGCCCCCTCCAGGGGCCAGTCGCGACCCCTCGCCCTGAGGGCCCTCAAGCCTCGTGAAGGGCGGCTGAGAACCCCGCCTGATGCCCGCCCGGCGACGCGGGCCCCCTTGGCCAACCCTTCAGATCGGTAAAGAAAGATTGCACGAGCCCACGCCTATATCAGACTGACTAGAATTAGCCGATTCATTGAGTCTTTCCTTTTCCAAGTTGCCCTCCACAGGCTTGCCTTTCGGCGGCCCGACCGCCATTGATCGCTTTTCTCCCCTTCACCTTTCCGGCGCCCGTTGAGGCCTCCCCCCCCAAAAAAAAATTCACTACAGCCATGACAGCAAACCTTTCCCGCTCGATGATGGGGAGCCGCAGGCCCGGGCTCCAGTCTGGATGGAAACGCCTAGTTTCTCTGCCACAACGCCTCGCCATGGGTCCCTCCTGGCGCCTGTCCTTACCTGTGGCCCTCTTTGGCTTGGGCGCGGGACTCGTTTACACCGCCTCCCCAGCACCCGCCCATGCCAGACCGATTGCCTATGCGGTCTGCGTGCCGTCCAACCACACGGATCCTCCCTGTCCGACGAGCTATCATATTGCGGGGATTATCGTCATTGACAGGATAGAGATGAATAACACATCCGCTCTGGCAAGAACCTATTCCTACGACCCGAAGCTGCTGTCCTTCAATCCCAACAGAACCAGCCTTCTTTGCGATCTCCGCTCAGCCTCTTCCATCCCCTATTGCCCTGATTTCCCGGCGGGCACGGGCACCACGCCCCTGTCCGCCTTCCCTGACACCTTCACCGTGGACCAAACGTATCTGGCCATCGAGCCCGACAGCAGCGGCCTGCCATCCGTGCGCCTGGTCTATAAGGCACCCGCCGGCACCACGTTCTCGGGTGAGAGGAACTTCCTCGCCTTGGCGTTTGACCTGTTGCCCCATGTGGAGGCGGGAGCCACCTTGACCTACGGGGACCCCGTCCTCCCCGGGCAGAGTTTTCTCTCCGGCGCCATCGTTTGCCTCGATGCCTCCGGGGTGGATCAGAACTGCGGCGCGACCAATCCCCCTGGCGCCTTCACGCTCAATCCGGTGCCCGCTCCCCTGGCCGTGGGTGTGGTTCCAATGATGGCGCACGCCAGCCGGCGCCTGCGTCAGCGGATCCGCCGCGCCGCCGGTTGAGCCAACCCCGCTCAGGGAGCGAGGACCGAGGCCCTGGCCAGCGCTTGGGAGGAGGAGGGCCTTCTCAGCCCTCCTCCTCCACCCAGGTGCTCGCCACATGCAACTCCTGGAGCTGCTTGTCGCTGACGCCCGCGGGCGCCCAGGTGAGCAGGCAGCGGGCCTGTTGGGTTTTGGGGAAGGCGATGGTGTCGCGGATCGACTCCTCACCGGCCAGGAGCATCACCATGCGGTCGAGGCCAAAGGCGATGCCGCCATGGGGCGGAGCCCCCAGATCAAGGG
>JBKDSY010000163.1:0-2652 GCA_046340755.1 Cyanobacteriota bacterium | reverse complement strand
CTCCTGTTGCAGCGCAGTCGGTTTGGGCGATTTTTGAGGGTGGATTCTTTGGGATTCTTTGCCGCGCGGCGTGGATTCTTTGCTGGCAGAGGGGTAAACACCCCTCCACGGCCTGGTCGATCGGGTCCCTCGCCTGGCTCCTGGTCATGGGTCCAGCACCCGCGCCAGCCAGTCCGCGCCGCCATCGCTGAGGCTGTAGTGCAGGTAGGAGCACCGCCCCTCTTCTCCCTTGCGGGTGGCCACCACGAGGCCCTGCAGGTCATTGAGCAGGCGGCCCAGGTTCCTGTAGCGGTTCAAGTCGTCCCGCTCTGTGGCCTGCAGGCGACAAACGGGGCCCACGCAGCACCCTGGCGGGAGGCTGAGGGGAGGAATGCACGGGCGGGCCCCAAGGAATACCAAGGAATGCAGGGCGGTTTTTTCCTCAGATCCATTGCGGCGCAACGGGATGCAAAGAATTCAAGGAATACAGCCCCTCTTTTTGAGTGAGGGCTCCGCGCGGCACATCACGCAAGTCGCAGGCGAGGGACCCAGCAGCCAGCAATGGCCGACGGCTCCACCGCTGCAGGTGAGCGGAGGACGACTTCCTTTCCATCCCACTCCCGCCCCGGGGAGGGGATCCCCCCCTGCTCGTGCCCACGCCCCGCCCACCGGTGAGCCTGTGAACAGGCGCTGCAGCCGCGGGGCTGCAGGTAGCCCAGCCACTACTTGCGGGCCTGGAGCTCGGGGTCGGTTTTTGGATGGGCGGTGGGCCACGGGTCAAGGGTGGGCTGGGCTGGGCTGGGGATCCCCAGAATGGCTACCCTCCCGCCAGAGTCTTCAGTTGATCATGCTTGCCCAGAAGTGCACCGCCAGCGTCTGACACCATGCGGGTGTTCATCAGCTACAAACGCGGCGTCAGCCCCGATGAGCCCCTGGCGCTGGAGCTGTTTGAGCAGCTGAGCACCAAACACGCGGTGTTCATCGACCAGGCGATGGTCGTGGGCACGCCCTGGGCCGAGCGGATCGACCGGGAGCTGCGGCAGGCGGATGTGCTGCTGCTGCTGCTCTCGGCCGCTTCGGTGGACAGCGAGATGGTGGCGGGGGAGGTGGAAACGGCCCAGCGGCTGCAGAAACGCCAGGGAAGGCCTCGGATCCTGCCGGTGCGGCTGGCCTACCGGGAGATGCTGCCCTACCCCCTGAGCGCCTACCTCAACCCGATCAACTGGGCCCTGTGGGAGAGCCCAGCCGACACGCCCCGGCTGCTTGACGAGCTGGAGCGGGCGATGGCCGGCGAGGAGCTGGGCCGCCCAGCGGAGCAGATCGGCCCAGCGGTCGACTCCCCCAACGCGCCCTCCATCCCTGCCCCCGCCACGACACCTTCCCTGCGGGAGTTCCAGCCCCCCAGCCCCCAGGCTCCGGTGGCGCCGCTGGAGCCCGTCGAGGGCACGATGGCTGCTGAATCGCGCTTCTACATTGAGCGCGAGGGTGATGCTGTGGTGCGGCGGGCCCTGGAGCGTCATGGGGTGACGATCACGATCAAGGGGCCAAGGCAGATGGGCAAGAGCTCGCTGCTGATGCGGGTGATCCAGCAGGCGCAGGCGGCGGGCCGGGAGGCGGTGTACCTCGATCTGCAGCAGTTCGACCAGGAGGTGCTGGGAGAGGCCGACCGTTTCTATCCCCAGTTCTGCCAGGCGATGGCTGAGCAGCTGGGGCTGCCGGATGGCACCGCCGAGGCCTGGGCAGCCAGTGGTGGCAACAACCAGCTGGCCACGCGCTACGTGCAGAACCAGGTGCTCAAGCCGCTGAACCGGCCGCTGCTGCTGGCGATGGATGAGGTGGACCGATTGTTTGAGGCCGAGTACCGCTCCGATTTCTTTGCGATGCTGCGGGGCTGGCACAACAACCGCGCCTCACCGGTGCCCCTGTTTCGGCCGTGGAAGCAGCTGGATCTGGCGCTGGTCACCGCCACCGAGCCTTATCACCTGATCGCCAATCTCAACCAGTCGCCCTTCAACGTGGGCGAGGTGATCCCGCTCGATGATTTCAACGCCGAGCAGGTGGCGGACCTCAACCAGCGCCACGGCGCCCCGCTGGCCCCGGGCCCACTGGCTCAGCTGATGGCGCTGCTGCACGGCCACCCCTACCTGGTGCGACGAGCGCTGTATCTGGTGGCGGGCGGGCTGATGCCAGTGGAGCGGGTATTGGTGCAGGCCGCCAGCGATTACGGGCCATTCGGAGACCACCTGCGCTATCACCTGTTCCGCATCGTGGACAACATGGCCCTGCGTGCCGGCCTGCGCCAGGTGATCCGCAGCAACCGCTGCGACGACGAAAAGACCAGCCGCCTGTTGATCGCCGCCGGCCTGGTTCGCCAGGAAAACGGGGCCCTGCGGCCCCGTTGCCCGCTCTACGCCGCTTACTTCGGCGAGCATCTCGATGGCTGAGTGCATCTACACCACCGGCGGCACCGTCCAGGCCCAGGAGGGGGGCATCTACCTGAGCCGGCCGGCGGATCAACAGCTGCTGGAGCTGTGCCGGCAGTCGCGTTTTGCCTATGTGCTCACCCCCCGCCAGCTGGGCAAATCGAGCCTGATGATCCGCACCGCTGAAGAGCTGCAGGCGGAGGGATTCCGGGCGGTGACGGTGGACCTCACCCAGATCGGCACCGGTTCC
>JBKDSY010000162.1:0-2378 GCA_046340755.1 Cyanobacteriota bacterium | reverse complement strand
TAGGATGAACTGTCGGATGCTCCAGCTCCCAAGCCATGCGACACAGACAGGCCAAGAATCCAGATACGAAGCTGATAGAGTATGCTTACTTCTTCAATCTGCCGCGCAGCGGCTGAGTCCAACGCCAAGATCAGAAGCGGGCATGGGATTCAGAATAGAAACCATCTGTCGCTCCCGTCTTCTGAATCTTGATGTTAGACAGCAAGCTTTGGCTTTCAAGTATCGATGGCAACAAGGTGGATCCCCGGAACTTCGTCTGCTCCAATACGGTGGCAGGCCATGGTTTGCATGTCTCGGGAAAGGGGTGCCTAGATTGTTGCTATAAGCACTGACATAACTATGAGCCGTATTTGGCTACAATGTCGAGGGGCAATTTTCGATATCTATAATATTATGCAGCCATTCGTGATTGTGGAAGGACTCTCGGTAGCAACACGCTACCGAGAGAAGACTGAAGAGGTTGTTCTCGGCTCACGCAAAAGTTCAGGAAATCCCAGAAGCAGCAATCGTGGCTGGAGAAATGTTCAGTTTCGGAGCGATCTGATTGGCAATCTGGGCGCCGAGCCAGACGCCCCCCGTATGGCCCAGAACACTGGGTGTGGCTGGAACGCCATACTTGTCATCGGCACCGTCGCGCGTGGTGATGCCGTCGAACTGCCAATGCACACCCAGATAAACACGACTCACTGAGTTGTCCACAATCGCATGCCAGAGACTGGGATAACTCAAAGTCACTAGATCTCGCGGCCGACTCGTACGGGGATCCTTGTTGCGGCCATTAAACTCATCCGAGACGAACTCGAAGCGGACGTCATCAACACCCTCAGACGTAAACGTAGTAACTCCTTTCTCGGCCAGGAAGAGGCGAAGCAAATGGAACGCCGCCGCGCCGAAAGTGGCATGACCGGAGGGATAGGCAGGGAAATCGGGTGTAAGACCAGTGCCGGTGCCGTTGGTATCCGGACGTCCCAGAGGCCGCCAGTTGGGGTCTGCCGTCCCATTTCCGACTACGGCCTCGCGAATACCCACCGCTGGACGCCACATTAGGTGTGTCGGGGCGTACTTGTAGTACCAGGCATCAATGCCCGCATCGGCCAAGGCAACAGCAACACCAGCGACGACCGCCAATTCATCCAATTCCTGGAGTGTGCCGGGATTACGCTCCTCGATTGAGTCCAGAATGGTCAACACCACCTGCAGGTATAGGCGGGGTGGGGTTCCGAGTTCCGGGGGGCCGTCGTAGCCCCAAGCGATACCGATGACTTCTTCGGCAAGGGTTCGTGCGTCAGGGTCGCCAGGGGTGCGGTTGATGTCTCCCTTCGCGGCGACTTTTGCGAAATCATCCTTGAAATGCTGCGTTGGTGTTACTGTCACGGCGTCGACACGACCAGGAGGAGGCGGAAAGCCAGTCACACGAGTTGACGCCAGATGTACGGAGTTACCCCAGGCACCACCTGCAAACCCCTGGGTTGGGTGTGTCGCTGGAGCTTTGTGGTTGTAGGGCGCACCATTGGGTGCGTACTGGCCGGCCCGACCATTCACCACGTCGTTCTGGCCAAGCCGATGCACTGACGATCCGAAGGCTCGGCCTGCAATTTCAGCGGGGGATCCTGCCCCACCCAGGTTGAAATACTCCAGCCAATTGAGCCAAGCGGGTTCGAGAAATGATGCTTGATTGGGATAACGCAATCGAAGTACCTGATGGCTGGCTGCCGCAGCGGCCAGATCAACCTGATCAGGACCGACCAAGGCTGTGAGCGCTGCAGGTGCTGCTAGTCCAAGCAGAGACTGGCTTCCCGATGTGAAGGCCTTGGCGTCGTACAGAGCCCCCAAGGCCAATCCAAGGGCCCGGGCGGTAAGGAAGGGCCCCTTCTGATCGCCCGGCGAAAGTTCCGGGGTATGGTCTTTTCGTACACTCTCCAGGCACATGTCGATCCAGAAGCGAGTTCTGATGCCACCTGCAGTCATGATCGTGTGCGTTTAAGGCCAACTGATCTTGAAGATAAACGAGAGAACCATCCGTGCTTGAAGTCACATCTACATATTTTGTAATCCTCGGAACATGTGGCCCATCGACATATAAGCCTCTATCGAGGCCAGTAGTCCTCTCGGCCTGGATTTGTCCTATGCCACGCTCACCTTGTACACGGTCACTGACCATGTGTACGCATGATTTGTGGGACACATTAATCCGATAGATGAGGCCTGCTTTTCACTGAGAGCCTGCCTAGATCTGTCTAACGAATAAGGATAGATCGTGCGCAGCCACGATCTATCCGCAGTTGGACCAGCCTGCGACTCTAGAGCCTGGGGCCTACTGCAGAAAGATCGAGCCGTTTTACAGGTTTGCTTCCGCTTTGCGGTGGGTTCTCTTCCCC
>JBKDSY010000161.1:0-7041 GCA_046340755.1 Cyanobacteriota bacterium | reverse complement strand
GTAGGGCTGGCCCCGGGCATCCGCCGGCAGGGGGCCCCACTCCAGCTCCATGGTGAGCCCGGGCCAGTTGGCGATTTGGGCATGGCCGCCCGTCAGGGCGTTGAACAGGGTCGACTTGCCGGTGTTGGGCAACCCCACCAGAGCCACCCGCACGGGCTCGCTGGCCCCGGGGCGGCGCCTGGATCCACTGTCATGGCAGGAGCTTGTCACACCCTGACGTCTCGGGGGCGATGACGACAGTACCTTGGACTCCTGAAGCACAGACCCACACAGAGGGAAACGGCGATCAGGTCTTGAACGGCCTCCAGAACCTGCACAATCTTGGGCCGTCGAAACAGCTGATGCCAGGGAAAAACTTTGTCGGGGAGAGGGTTGAGCTGCGGGGGGTTGTTGTCCACAACCGCCATGGGCCTTTGCCCTCTCTGATTCCATGCTTTTGCTCAACCCGCTTTTCGGCGGTGCAGGATGGAGCCCTCAACGGAACCCTCGGATGGAGTCCAACGGTCCAGAGGCGCTGGTGCTGCCGGCGGGGGTGCATCAGCTCTGCACCTGCGGGCGCTCCAGGCATGGCTGGTTTTGTGATGGCGCCCACCTCGGCACGGGCCGCATCGCCCATGAGGTGCGGCTGGAGCAGGAGGCCACCCTCTTGCTCTGCCGCTGCGGCCACTCCCGCCACTATCCCCTCTGCGATGGCCGCCACGTCAAGATGGCCGCCAGGGCGAACCGGCGTGGCTGGCGCCGCTGGTGGTTCTGAAGGCGACCAGGCACCCCTCAGGAGGCGGACTGCTCGGGGGAGGAGCCGCTGCCAATCACCAGGCGCAGCAGGATCGGGGCCAGGAAGGTGGTGCCGATCACCATCAACAAAATCGCCGCCTCCAGGGAGGGGGTGAGGATGTGGGCCTGGCTGCCCAGACCGAGAAAGATCAGGCCCACCTCCCCCCGCGGCATCATCCCCAGCCCCACCACCAGCCGGTTGGAGGGTTCCTTGCTCAGGTAGCTCCAGCCGGCCGCCACCTTGCCGGCAATCGCCACCGTGAGCAGAAAGGCCGCCACCACCAGCCCCTCCCGGTTGGCCGCATCGAAGGGGTTGAGCACCGACAGATCCATGCCCGTGCCGATCAACACGAAAAACACCGTGGCGAAGAGGGCCACCAGGGGCTTGACGGCCTTATCGATGTCGGCGGTGTGCTTCGAGGCGCTGAGGATCAAGCCAGCCGCGAAGGCCCCTAAAGCCGCCTCCAGACCGATGGCCTGGGCGGCGAAGCAACAGAGGGTGAGCACCAGGAAACTGGCCACGGCCACATCCCCGGGGGCCTTCAAGCGATCCACCACCCAGTCGAAGAGGGGCGCTGCCGTGCGGCTCAACACCAGAGCCACGGCCACGAAGGCCACGGCGGCGCCGCAGAGCTTCACCAAGGGGCCCAGGCTGAACGCCCCACCACCAACGATGGCCACCACCACCGCCAGAATCACGATGCCGAGGATGTCATCCAACACGGCGGCGCCAATCACAATCTGACCCTCCCGGCGCTTGAGCCAGCGCAGCTCGCCAAACACGCTGGCGGTGATGCCGATCGAGGTGGCCGTCATGGCCGCCCCGGCGAACACCGCGGGGATCAGGGGCACGTGAAACCCGTAGAACAGGCCCGCCGTGCCCAGGGCAAAGGGCAACACCACCCCCGTGACGGCCACCGTCGTGGCCTGGCCCCCCACCGCCACCAGCTCATCGAGCTCGCTTTCCAGCCCCGTGAGGAACAACAGCGCAAACAGCCCGATCTCGGAGATCGCCTCCAGGTTGGGAAAGGTGGTGGCATACACCTGCCGCACGGTCTCCGGGCCGATCCCCGCCAGCCGCCCCACCAGGCTCGCCGCTCCCTCGCTGAGCTGGGCCTGCACATCGGGCGGAACGATCAGATGGAGCCCCGAGGCTCCGATCAACACCCCCGCCACCAGTTCACCGAGGATCGTGGGCAGTTGCAGGCGCACCGTTAGCTCGGAGATGGTCCGGGCCGCGACAAAAATCACCAGAAAACAACCCACCTGCAACAGGGTTTTGGCCACATCCAGCTGATGGGGGCTGACCGCCGACAGCTCGGGCGGAATCACGGGCATGGGGTGGCCTCTGGAGCGCTCAAATTACAGGAGTTGCCCCAAGGGCGCGCCTCAACGGGGCGGCCCATCCCAGAGATTGGCCTCGGTGTAGGGCCCGCCGGGCACCAGCCACAGGCCCCCCGCCACAAACCGGTGGCCCCGATCGATGGCGGCCAGTCGGGCCCGGGCCCCGTCCTCCAGGGCCAGGTCTTGAGCGGCGAGATTGGCCGCCAGGTGCTCGGGCCGCACCGCCTTCGGAATCACCGCCGTGCCGCTGGCCAGCCCCCAGGCCAGGGCCACCTGGGCGGCACTGGCCCCCAGCTCCCGGGCAAGGGCCGTGATCACTGGATCGGCCAAAACCGGCGAGGGCTGGTCTGCCCGTCCTGCCCCGAGGGGGGAGTAGGCCGTGAGAACGATGCTCAGGCGCTGGCAGAAGGCGAGCAGCTCGGGTTGTTGCAGCCAGGGATGGCGCTCCACCTGCAGCACGGCGGGGGGCCGCCGGGCCTCCGCCAGGAGCCCCTGGAGCTTCACCAGGCTGAAATTCGACACCCCGATCTGGCGGCACAGCCCCGCCTCCTGGAGGGCTTCCATCGCGGCCCAGGTGCGGGCCAGGGGCAAGCGCTCCAGGGCCACCAGGTCTTCCGCTTCCCGGGGCCAGGTCACCCCAGGGCGCTGGGCCACGGGCCAGTGGATCAGATACAGGTCGAGGTGGCCGAGGCGCAGATCCGCCAGGGTGCGCTCCAGGGCGGGCCGCACATCCTCGGGGGCGTGGCTGTCGTTCCAGAGCTTGGAGGTGATCCAGAGGTCGTCCCGCCGCACCAAGCCGTCGGCCATGGCCTGCTCCAGGGCCACCCCGATCTCCGCTTCATTGCCGTAGATCGCCGCCGCGTCCAGATGGCGGTAGCCCAGCTCCAGGGCTTGACGCACCAGGGTGGCCACCTGGCCCGGTTCCACCCGCCAGGTGCCCAGGCCGAGGGCCGGCAGGGAATCGCCATTGGCAAGGGCAAGCCTGCGCATGGGCCAGGGGGCGTGGTCGTTGGAGGCTAGGAGCTCTCGAACAGGCCCAGTTGCCCCGGGCTCTCCCGCCGGCCCCGGCCGCGGCGGCTGACGCCCGCCCGCGGGGTGGCCAGGCCCGAGCGGCGGGAGCCATGGCGCTCCTGGATGGCATCGGCGCGCTCATGGAACTCGGGGCCGCGGCGCACGCTCCACACCCGATCCCGGGCCTGGCGGGCCGCCACCACGGGATCCACGATGGGCGCCGGGTAGTGCACGCCGAGCACGCAACCCGCCGCCTCCTGCGCCGCCAAGGTCATCGTCCAGGGGGTGTGCAGGTGGGCCAGGGGCACGTGCTCCAGCTCGGGCACCCAGCGGCGCACGTAGCGGCCCGCGGGGTCGTGGTCGGCGCCCTGTTTGATGGGGTTGTAGACGCGCACCGTGTTGATGCCGGTGGTGCCGGCCTGCATCTGGCACTGGTTCCAGTGGATGCCCGGCTCGTAGTCGACAAAGCGGCGGGCGAGCACCAGGCCGCTGTCGCGCCAGGGGAGCCAGAGGTGGTAGCTGGCGACGGCCATCAACATCGCCCGCATGCGGAAGTTGATCCAACCCTCCGCCCGCAGGGCCCGCTGGCACGCATCCACGAAGGGCAGGCCCGTGCGGCCCTCGCTCCAGGCCGCCAGCCGCTCGGGATCACTGGAGCGCAGGCCCCTGTAGGCGGGATGGGCCTCCTGAACCTCCAGCGCCGGCTCGCTCTCCAGTTTTTGCATGAAGTGGCAATGCCAGTGCAGCCGCTCCTCGAAGGCCTTGGGGCCCCGCCGCCGCCGGCTCGCCCACACCACTTCCCGCAGCGACAGGGTGCCGAAGGCGAGGTGGGGGGAGAGCCGGGAGCAGCAGTGCCCCGCCGTCAACGGACTCGACAACCCCTTGGCGTACCCCCGGCCCCGCTCGGCCAGAAAGCTCTCCAGCAGCGCCAGGCCGGCCTGGCGGCCCCCGGGCTGGCGCCCGGGGCAGGGGTCTGGTGGCAGGGCCAGATCCTCCGCCGAGGGGATGGGCGAGGGGGCCAGGGGGAGATCCCGGGGGGCCACCAGGGCTGTCGGCGCGTCCAGGGGCTCCTGGCCCAGCCGCTCCTCCCAGCGGCGCGCCCACCCATCCCGGCTCCCCAGGCGCCGCACCACCCCGTTCTGGGGCAGTTCATGCCAGGGAATGCCCCGGGCGCGGCACCAGGCCGCCAGGGCCCGATCCCGGCCGTAGGTCCAGCCGTTGCCCGTTTCCTCGTGGCTCCAGAGGGCTCCGATGGGCAGGTGGTGGCCCAGGTCTTCGAGCACGGGCACCATCTCCCCCACCCGCACAAGCAGGGGCGACCCCAGCCGGTCCAGCTCCCGTTGCAGCTCCTTCAGCGACTCGGCGCAGAAGGCCCACTGGCGGGCGGAGGCATCGGGTTGGGCCCACAGCTCCGGTTCCACCACCATCAAGGGCACCACGGGGCCGCGGCGGGCGGCCTCCCGCAGGGGGGCATGGTCGCGCACCCGCAGATCCCGCTTGAACAGAACAACCTGCACGGCTTCCATGGCGGCTGACCCTAGGGCCGTCGGCTGGACGCACGCTGGCCCCCTGGGCCGGCCTGCGGATCAATCCAGAACAAACAGCGTCAGCGACCAGGGGCTGGAGCGGCTGCTGTAGCGGTGGCGATAGCCCCCTTCATAGGCCTCGCCGGCGTAGGTGCCCGGCAGGGGCGTGCCCTGGCCATTGGCGGGGATGATCCGCGCCGGGCAGGTGCGGGCCGTTCCCTGCTCCACGCAAGCGCTGTCCTGTCGCTCCAGGCGAAAGGCCTGGTGGTCGTCCAACACCACCGTGTCCACGCTCCAGCCCCGCGGGGCCGGTGCCCCCGGGGTGATCGCGCAGAACCGCCTGCTGCCATTGAGCAGGCAGTGGGGCGAATACTGACCCCGGGCGGGCAGGCCCGCCGAGGCCGCGACCAAAAGGCCCGCCAGGATGGCCATCCCCCCGGGGCGCCCGAGGGCCGCAGTGGTTTGGAGCAGGCCGGCCATGGACGCGGCTCAGGAATGGAACAGCAGCACCAAGCCCGACTTCACTTGATGAAATTCCCGCTCTTCCCGACTCAGATCCAAGCCCACCTGCAGCCCTTCCTTCAGGGCCACATCGAAGGGGGGGGAGGAGGGGGGCTTGCCTTCCGACCACAACGCCGCAATCCCCACCGGCGTGGCGTGCCAGCGAAAGCAAGGAGTGGTCCCGATCGAGGGCTCCTTGAGGGCATCTTCCAACAGCTCGCGGATGGCCATCAGGTTTTTGGGCTCGATCAGCAACTCGCCCTAGCTTCGGCATCTCCCTCCCCAAGGGCAATCGCCTGAGAGTTTTCGTGACACGTTCCCTCGGCGCCTCCCTCCCCCCCGCCATCGCCCTGGTGCATGAGTGGTTCACGCCGCGCTCCGTGGGCGGCTCGGAGCTGGTGGCCCGGGAGCTGGATGGTCTGTTGACGGGGCTGGGATCCCCGCCCGAGCTCTTCGCCCTGGTGGATGGCGAGAGCCAGCGGCCCCAGAGCTGGCTGGCGGGCCGCCGGGTGCACACCTCGTTCATCCAACGTCTGCCCTTCGGGGTGAGCCACGTGCAGCAATACCTGCCCCTGTTGCCCCTGGCGATCGAGCACCTGGATCTGGGCGCCTACCCGATGGTGGTGAGCAGCAGCCATCTGGTGGCCAAGGGCGTGCTCACCAGCCCCGATCAAGTTCATGTGAGCTACGTGCACACCCCCGTGCGCTACGCCTGGGACCAGATGCACCCCTACCTGGCCAGTTCCCATGTGGCCCGGGGTCCATTGGCGCCGCTGGTGTGGCTCCAGCTCCATGGGCTGCGTCAGTGGGATGTGCTCAGCGCCCAGCGCCCCACGGCCCTGATCGCCAATTCCCGCTTCACGGCCAGCCGCATCCTGCGCTATTGGGGGAGGCGGGCCCGGGTGGTGCACCCTCCGGTGGAGGTGGAGCGGTTCCGCTGGCAGGAGCCGCGGGACGACGTGTATCTCAGCGTCTGTCGCCTGGTGCCCAACAAGCGGGTCGACCTGGTGGTGCGGGCCTGCAAGGAGCTGGGCCTGCCCCTGGTGGTGATCGGGGAGGGGCCGGAGCGGGCCCGACTGGAAGCCATGGCTGGACCCACCATTCGCTTTCTGGGACGCCTTCCGGACCGGGAGGTGGCGGCCTGGCTGGAGCGGTGCCGGGCCTACGTCAATGCCGGCTTGGAAGACTTCGGCATTGCGCCGGTGGAGGCGATGGCGGCGGGCGCCCCCGTGATTGCCTATGGCGCCGGGGGGTTCTGTGACAGTGTGCGCCCCCTGGATGGGGTGACGGCCCAGCCAACCGGTTTGCTGTTTCAGCCCCAGACCGTTGCGGGGCTGGTGGCGGCGTTGGAGCATTTCGAATCCCGGCGCCTTTGGCTGCAGCTGCCGGCGGAGGGGCAGCGGCGCTGGGCGGAAACCTTCTCTCCAGAATGTTTTCACCAGCGCATGGGCCATCACCTGGAGCGGATCTGGTTGCGGCACGAGGCTCGGCGCTCCAGCGCCCGTGCGCCCCTGCCGTTGGCTGTGCCTCTGACATGAGTGGCCTCCTGATGTGGTTCTCCAGACACCCCCTGTCTATCTTTTAGCTGTTGACGTGGAACGTTAAACGTGCTGAGTTTGGGAACGGCGTCTCAAGTTCAGTCGGGAACGGTTCTAGCGCTGCGCCCTCGTGGGCTTGCCACCAACGAGCTGATCGACCTGCAATCGAAACGCTCAAGGGCAATCAAGCGAACTGGAGATATTGTTTTTTCCCTTTCTGTTCTTACTCTTGGCGCTCCAGTTTTCATCGCGCTGGCGCTGTTGGTGAAGGCATCCTCCAGGGGCCCTGTGTTTTATGTTCAGAAGCGAATTGGGCGTGATTTCAGAACTTTTGGTTGCATTAAATT
>JBKDSY010000160.1:0-35714 GCA_046340755.1 Cyanobacteriota bacterium | reverse complement strand
GGTGGCATCACTGCTGACGGCCGCTACATTCGCCGCGAATGGGGTGGCCGCATTCACAGCCACAAAACAGACTGGAACCTTGATTGCCATGAATGATGGTCGCCCTGGCTTCCAAGCCGATAGTGATTCAATCATCCTGCTGCAGAACTATAATCTTAGCTCCACAAACGTTGTCGAGTTTGTTTGAGCCTGAGCCAGTACAGGCCTGGATGCCCAGGGCTGCACTGGCTGATCCATTCCCCCTTCAGAGTTTGTTACGGCCTGTATTTTGCCAGGATCTCATTAAACAACTCCCCATAGTATTCCGGGCTGGCGTGGTGGCGGTCAGGGGCAGGTTTATGGAAGCGATCATGGCAGTACAGGCCACCTGCAGGTGTGCTCTCGTAGGTGCTGGCAGGCAGGGGAAGGGAACGGATGCCGTAGGTGGTTTCAATATAGGCAGCCAGGCAATTTTGCTCGTGTAGGTTGTAAAGCCCATACTCGGTGGAGTTCAATCTCTTAGGAGGCAACACGTGGGGGACAAGCATCATCCTGTCGCTCAAGCCAAGCCGTTTGCCGGCCTCGAGAATCTTCATGTCACCAGGGAAGGTATGGGTGAAGACACTCAGCCAGAGGGGATAGGAAATCAGCTGGTGACCGCCGGCAAACCATTTGTGTTTCAGCAGTAGGTTGCGCACGTCTGCATCACCAATCTCGCTGCAGATGAAGCCGCTGGTGATCAGCAACATGCGAAAGCGCTTGTTGGAAACAAACAGTGGATTTAGTAAATAGATATAATCATAGTCAAAGAGGGAAAATGTTGTAGCTTGCTTGGGTCCTCCGCTGGGAAGATCATGAAACCAGCGGATATTGACTCCTTCCTTGGCGTGGTTGTGAAGCGTGACGATTCCCTGATCATCGATCTGATAGGACTCGTCATAGTAAAAAGCTGTGCCGTGCACCCCTACAGTCTGTAGTGTGATCGGACAATCCTGCTGGGTAGAGAGATAGCTTTTTACGGCAGCAATGTGGGATGGACCGAAGAAAAGAATCTTTGTCATTTGCCGAAGGCCTCCATCAGGGCTTCTTCACATTGCACATCTTCCTCCGATCTCTGACCCCCTCCCTTGGCTTGAGTGAGCTCGTCTGCTGTTGTGATGATGGGATGTTCAGCAAAGAAGTGTTTCATGACATTTTCAACCGCCTCATCACGCACCGACCTGAGATTTTCCGCAAACGAAGTGGAATGAAGCCTTGGGTTGGTGACGATTTCATAGGAAGGAAAGTAGTCCACATGATCCTGGTTGCTTGATAGTTGAGCCGCCACAGCCCTGAGGGTGGCTTTGGAGTAGGTGGTGGAAACCAACACATGCTGTCCACTTGCACTCGCGGTCAGCGGCACTGGGGAGACGGTGAGCAGGATGTGAAAAGGACGACCACGTCTGAGTTTTTTCATCGCCATTTGAAAGCGATTGAAATCCGTAAAAACATCGCGGAATTGAGCATTCTCAAAGCCATGGATCCGCTCGTCAAACACACCCACAACCGTGCCGGGTGCCGTTGGATAGACAGTGCCGGATTCTCTGTGAACCCACATCTCCGTTAAGCCGAGGGTGAAAATCAGAAGATCCAGCTCCGCGAAGAGTTTTTTTACCTGGGACAGATGCAGCTGCCGATGCTCAATCACCGCCTCAGGTGAGGGGAGCCCAGCTGGTTCAACAGCGGGTCGCATGGCGTCAAAAAATCGGCCATCCTTTTCCCAAATGTAATCTTGTGGACTTCGCACCCCTAAGGCTTCTTCGGCAAGTTGCAGCAACTGCCTGACGGTATAGATATTTCCATATCTGGCGCTGTACATGGAGTAGCCAAATTTCTGGTGCAGATGGCTCGGCAACCCAGGAGGTGGTGGTTCCACATCCAAAACATTGTAGCCATTCTTTTTCAAATGACGGGAGATGTGTTGGGCAAAGCATGACCCTGCCGTGGCAATCGTTGCTTGGGGAGGAATGTTGAACTTCTTCTTGTAAATTCCTTCGATTGAGTAAGGATTTTCTTGGGCAACACCCGTTTTCCAAAACGCAGCAGCGGGAAGATCTTTGTAGGGATTCATTCCCATTGGGAGGGGGCAGCGCTGCAGAGTGTACTGCAAGTCGTCCTCCGTTCCGCAGGCCATTTGCCTTGACCAGGCTGGTCTGCGATCCAGCGAACCTTCGCCAAAACTGGCCCAATCTCCCCCTCCCTCAATCTCCCCCTCCGTCCATCCTCCCTTCCACCAATCTCCCTCTCCGCTTTCTCACCCCAGGTGTGTTTCCGCCTGGGCTCCTCCCTTGGCCAGAAAGGGACGCGGATCCTGATCCCGCCGATGCCCGACGGGAATCGGCGCCCCCTGCCCCAGGGGATCGGCCGGATCCCGCAGGGCCGTGGCCTCCAGCGCTTGACGCAGCCGGCGGGCCGCATGGAGGGGCATGTCGCGGGGCACGCTGACCCGATCCCTGAGATGGCGCAGGCCCCGGGCGCTCCCCGCCGGGGGAATCGGCCCTTCCCCCTCCCCACCCGCACCCGCCACCAGCGCCGTGAGGGCGCACCGCAGGGCGACCTCGAAAACCTCGGCAGGCAGGGGATTGCGCGCCAGGATCGGGACCCGGAACTTGAGCACCCGCGCTAGCGCCACCCTGGCCGCGTCTTCCGGTTCCGGTTCGGAGGTTTCCGGATCCAGGAGGTTGTCGCCCTCCCCCTCCAGGGGGGCGCCGATCGGCCAGGGCCCCTGATCAATCCGGGTCGCCAGGGCCTGCTGGATGGGGTCCCCGCTGGCGTAGCAGCCCCCCATCTGGGGCGGCAGATCGTGGGCGTGGGTGTGGAAGTCGCTCTGGGTGCCCCGGTAGGTGGGGCGCTCCTCCAGGGCCGTCAACCAACGGTGGACGGCCGGATGCTCCTGTCGCAGCCCCACGCCCTTGTAGTACGCCAGCGAGGCGTTCATCCGCTCCACATAAGGCACAAACACCAGATCCGCGGTCGTCAACTCCGTGCCGAGAAAAAAGGGCCCACCGTGGGTCTCCAGGGCCCGTTCCATGGTGTCCGCCAGGCGGTGAAAGCCCGCCCGGGCCCGGACCTCCGCCGGGCCCTCCTGGGGCCAGCAGAGCCACTCGCACCAGGCCCGAAACAGGGCCCGCTCCAGCTGCCGCAGGGCCACCACCCGCCCATCGCCCATGGCGGCTCCCAGGGGGCCAAACGCCCCTTCCAACGCTTCCAGGATGCGATCGCTCTCGGTGATCATGCGGCCATCCAGCTCCAGGGCCGGCAGCATTCCTGAAGGCACGAGCCGCCGATACCAGCCCTCCTTCTCCCCGTAGCAAAACATCGTCACCTTGCGGATGCGATAGGGGATCCGCCGCTCTTCCAGCCACAGCCACACCTTCTGGCAGTAGGGACACCAGGCGTGGTGATCCCGGTAGAGGGTGACCCGCAGCGCCTCCTCTCCCTGGCCAAAGAGCCGCAGCCTCGCCTGGGCGTTGGTGGGGCCCTGCACGCGATCGGGTTCGGCCGGCGCCAGGGTCTCCAGCTCGGCCCAACTCAGGGGCCCCGCGCTCCCTTTGGCATCGGTGGATCGGGCCGGGGGCCGCGGTTCGGAGGGACTCGGCATCGGCGATTGGCCAGCGGCCGCCATCCTGGCAGCGGCGACCCACCTGCAAAAAAAAACCGCCCCCGACGGGGCGGCTGACCATCTGGTGATGACCGGTGGAACCGAATCGGAGCGGCGGGATTTGAACCCACGACCCCCACTACCCCAAAGTGGTGCGCTACCAAGCTGCGCTACGCCCCGGCAGACGGAAACTACCACAGCGGCTTCGCGGGTTGAGGACGGCGGCTGAGGGTCTTCAGCAGCCGTTGCGTCAAGCGGTCCCGGCCCATGGCGGCATACCCCCTGATCCGCTCCTCCCGGGCCAGGCGCCGCAGCCCCGCCATGGTCAGAGACGCCAGACGCAGCTCCGGCACCCGTCGCCAGGCATGGGCCGTGACCGGCAGATCGGAGCCCCGCCTGACTTCCCGAAAGCTCAACAGCGCTCCTCCGGCCATCCATTCCGGCACGAGCACAAACAACACCGCCAACAAGCCATACAGCTCCACCAGCCCCCGCGGCAGGGGGTGGAGCTGTCGTGCCTCCGCCGCTGGGGGTGGCGGGTCGTCCTGCTCGCTGGGTTCCCTCATACCTGCTCGCTGCGAAGAC
Source organism: Cyanobacteriota bacterium (assembly GCA_046340755.1). Lineage (GTDB taxonomy): Bacteria > Cyanobacteriota > Cyanobacteriia > PCC-6307 > Cyanobiaceae > Cyanobium. Next base: position 31,510 of record JBKDSY010000160.1, on the reverse strand, counting down.
AGGTGATTTTCATGGGCAACCGCTCCAGGGTCAGCTCGTCTCCCCGCAGGATCAGGCGCAGGTCCTCGTTGCGGTAAATCAGGGTTGGGCCGTCACTGGCTTCTCGAAACAGGGTGGTGATCGATCCACCGCTGATCAGGGCCGCCTGGGCGGCGTTGCGCTCCAGCACCAGCCCCCCTTTCTCGGTGCAGAGATAGCGCTCCTTCACGTCGTAGTCCTCCCACCAGGGGGAGGTCATGGCCAGGGCGCTGGAGGCTCTCCCTCCCCCACCCCTGGAGGCTTCCCCGAGGGCAGCTTCGCCACCAGGGGTGCCGCCCCCCAGGAGGGCTAGACCCAGAAGAAAGGGCAGCAGGGCCATGGGCAGGCGTCAGGGCAGGCGGATGGGGGCATTGTCCCCGCGAAGCACGCAGTGGGGAAGGGTCCAGTCGAAGGACTGCCAAACCACGGGGGGCAGTTTGTAGTCGGCGCCGGGGAAGGGGCCCAGGGCCACCCCGGAGGGCTGGGCGGAGCAGTAGGGACGGCTGCCAGGCTTGGCCAGGTACTGCTGGTGATAGGGCTCGGCGTAAAACAAGGGGAGGCCTGTCTTGATCTCCGTGGTGATCGGTCCGTAGCCGGCTGCCTGGAGACGCTCGCCGTAGGCCTGGCGGCTGGCCTCCGCCAGGGCCAGGTCGTCCGCGGTGGTGACGTAGATCGCGGAGCGGTATTGGCTGCCCCGGTCGTTGCCCTGGCCATCTCCCTGGGTGGGGTCGTGGCACTCCCAGAAGAGCTTGAGCAGATCACTCAGGTGCGCCTGCTCCCGCGACCACACCACCCGCACCACCTCCGCATGGCCCGTGCGCCCGGAACACACCTGTTGATAAGAGGGATCCGGCAGGCTGCCCCCTGCGTAGCCCACGGCGGTGGTGATCACCCCGGGGAGACGCCAGAACCCTTTCTCCGCCCCCCAGAAGCAGCCGCAACCAAACAGCACCTCCCCCTCGCCGGGGCCGGCCGGCGCCGCGATCGGCGTGTCAAGCACCACGTGGCGCAAGTCCGCGGCCTGGGCGGTGGGGGTCTGGAGAGACGACATCCGGTTGAACATCCACGGCCGAGCAACGCTGCCTTGAGCCTAGGGGCGGGATCAGGGCCGCGGCTTCGGCACGAAGGCGATGTGGTTCAACAGGGTGGTGGTGAAGGCAAACAACAGGAAGGGCAGGGAGAGCACCAAGATCAGGCCCACGCCCACCAGGGCGAAGATCGGCCTGCTCGCCCCCATCAGGGCCAGCCCCGCCGCCAAGCTGGCGAAGATCACGCCCATCCAGATCAGGATCTGGCCGTAAATGTCACCGAAGGTGAGGGTGCACCGCACGTCGTAGGCACTGATCAGCGCGGCGGCGGGGGGGGAAGCGGGGGTGGTGGCCATGGCGGGAAGAGGGGTGACCTTCGATGGGGCGAAACCGGCCCTCAGCTAAGCCGGCTTTGCCCGCGGCTGGCGGGTCTCTCAACAACACTTGAGCCCCCCTGGCCGTCAGGCCGTTTGCAGCCGTTCCGCCTGCTCCCGTTCCCACAGGCGCCGATAGGGGCCTGGGGTCTCCACCAGCTCAAGGTGGTGGCCTTCCTGCACCAGACGGCCCTCCTCCATCACCAGGATCCGGTCGCAGGCCGCGGCGGCGGAAAGCTGGTGGCTGATCAGCAGCACGGTGCGTCGCCGCTCTCCCCGCACGGAGCGCAGGATCGCGGCCGCGGTGCGATTGTCCACGCTGGCCAGGGCGTCATCGAGCACCAGGATGGGGCTGTCGAGGAGTAGGGCGCGGCCCAGGGCCGTGCGCTGGCGTTGGCCGCCGCTGAGGGTGATCCCCCGTTCCCCCACCAGGGTTTGGTAGCCATCGGGGAACCCGCGCACGTCGCCGGCCAGCTGGGCCAGATCGGCCGCCTCCCGCACCTGTTCCATGGAGGCCTCCGGCGAGCCGTAGCGCAGGTTGTCGGCCAGGGTGGCCGTGAAGAGGAACCCCTCCTGGGGCACCAGGGCCACCTGTCGGCGGAGTTCGGGCAGGGCCAGGGTGGTGACATCCAAGCCGTCCACAAAGAGTTGGCCCTCCGGCACGGTGACCATCCGCCCCAGGGCCCGGGCCAGGGTGCTCTTGCCGCAGCCCACCGGGCCCACCACCGCCACCAGTTCCCCGGGCTGGATCAGGAAGGAGAGATCCCGCAGGGCGGCCTGGGAGCGGTCGGCGTAGTGAATGGTGAGGCCCCTGGCCTCCAGGCTGCCCAGGGCCCGCCCTCCGGGAAAGGAGCGGGGTTGGGGGGGGGAGACAATCTCCGGCTGGCGGCGCAGCAGGGCCTCGATGCGCTCCAGGCTCACCTGGCCCGTTTGAAAGGTGTTCAGGGTGAAGCCGAGCAGGGCGGTGGGAAACACCAGCCGCTCCACGTAAAGGATCAGCGCCACCAGGTCACCGATGCTCAGCCGCCCGCTCTCCAGCTGGGTGCTCCCCAGCCCCAGGAGCACCAACAGGCTGATGGAGGCGATCCCCTCGATCAGAGGGAACATCACGCTGCGGATGCGGGCTGGCCCCAGGGCCGCGTCCCGGTAGGCCCGGTTGCTGGCGGCAAAGGCCCGATCCTCCACCGGCTCCTGGCCGTAGATCTTGATCGCGTTGATGCCCGAGAGATCTTCCTGCAAGAGGTTGGTGAGGTCGGCCAGGGCTTCCTGTTGCCGGCGCTGCTCCCGCATGATCCGCCCCCCGAGCCGCTGCACGCTCAGGAGCATCAGGGGGTAGAGCGCCACCGCCGCCAGGCTCAGCCAGGGGTCGATGAGCACCATGGCCGGCAGGGTGAGGCCGTAGGCCAGGGCCGTGTTGGTGAGGCTGAGCACGGAGAAGCCGAGCAGGCGCCGCACGTTTTCCACGTCGCTCGTGGCGCGGCTGAGCACATCCCCACTGGAGGTGGCCTGCACCCAGGCCGGTTCCTGGTGCAGGAGATGATCAAACAATTGTTGGCGCAGATCCACTTCCACCTGGCGCCCCACCCCGAACACCACCATCCGCGAGAGCAACCGCACGGCCGCCATCACGGTCGCCAGGCCGATGATCCAACCCGCCTGGCGGAGCACCTTGCCGTAGCTGAACCCCACCTGGAGCTCTTCCACCACCCGCCGCACCACCAGGGGAATGGTGACCCCCAGGCCGTTCACCAGCAGGAGGGCCACCACACCCAACAGCAAGGCACGGCGGTGGGGCCACAGTTGGCGGCGAAGCATGGCGAGCCGCGAACCCTGCATCAGCGCGTCGGAAGACCGGAGGAACTGCCCTAACCTAGAAGCCCGGAGCCGCCGCTTCCCGGCGGGACGTCCATGGTGCCCTCGCCCAAATCCCCACCATCCAGCCCGTCCTCCCCCGGCGGCGCCGCTGAACTCGACGGGGGCGCCAGTGGGCAAAGCCATCCGCTCTACGGCGTCGACCGACCCACGGTCGACCGTCTCCTGGCCGCCGAGGTGCCCAGGGAGGCCGACCTGGTGGACGCGGCCCGGCTGCTCTCCCGCTACGACGGCTTTCCCGGCGCCTTTGATTTGCAAGACGATCTGGGGCGGGCCCTGCGGCTCTGGGGGCTCACCCGGGAGACCCTCCAGGCCCGCACCCGAGCCCTCTGGCAGGGAGGCTTCCGGGTGGGGTCGGCAGACACCCCCGCCACCGAGGCGGTGGGGTCGGGCTTTGACGCGTCGGCCGACGGGGAAGGCTGATCCTCCCGGGTCCCGCCCAGGGTCAGGGGCCATCGGCTGCCCCTCCAGCGGTTGACAAAACCGCTCCACCACTGGGATCTGGTCGACACAGCCAAGGCTGGGGTGGCGATCGTCGCCTGGGAAGGTCTCGCCAGTTCACCCCTTTCCAGGTGATAGTAAGGGGGTCCCCATCACCCGGCCCGGCGTGCCTTGCACCCGGGCTTTTTCTTGATCATGTCCAGCGACCCGTCCCCCTCTTGCCTGCGGTTCCCGCCGCCGAACCCCGGCTGATCCCTGTTCCAGACCCCCCCCTTTCCCTCCGATGACGCCCCCGCTTCCCGCTCCCCCCTGGCCCGCCCTCCTGGATCAACTTCTGGCCGGCCGCGATCTGGAGACCCCTCAGGCGGAGGCCCTGATGGCCGCCTGGTTGGAGGGCAGCCTCGATCCGGTGTTGACAGCCGGCTTCCTGGTGGCCCTGCGGGCAAAGGGGGTGAGCGGCGAGGAGCTGGCCGCCCTGGCCGCCGTGTTGCGGGCCGCCGCTGCCCCGGTGGCGTCGCGGCCGGACGGTGGGCTGGTGGACACCTGCGGCACGGGGGGGGATGGGGCCGACACCTTCAACATCTCCACGGCCGTGGCCTTCACCGCCGCGGCCTGTGGGGCGCGGGTGGCCAAGCATGGCAACCGCAGCGCCAGCGGGCGGGTGGGGTCGGCGGATGTGTTGGAGTCCCTCGGCCTTGATCTCCAGGCGCCCCTGCCCCAGGTGGTGGAGGCCCTCAACGGGTCTGGCATCACCTTTCTGTTTGCTCCGGGCTGGCATCCCGCCCTGGCGAAGGTGGGCGGCCTGCGGCGCACCCTCGGCATTCGCACGGTGTTCAATCTTCTGGGTCCGCTGGTGAATCCCCTGCAACCCGAGGCCCAGGTGCTGGGAGTCGCCCGCGCCGAGCTCCTGGATCCCATGGCGACGGCCCTCCTGCGGTTGGGGGTGCGTCGGGCGGTGGTGGTCCATGGCGCCGGCGGGCTGGACGAGGCGTCCCTGAGCGGTCCCAATGAGCTGCGCCTGGTGGAGGACGGGGAGATCCGCTCGGAGCTCCTTGATCCCCAGGCCCTGGGCCTCGAGCTGGCCCCCCTCTCCGCCCTGGCCGGCGGGGATCAGGCCACCAACGCCGCCATCCTCGAGGCGGTGCTGCGGGGGCAGGGCACCGCTGCCCAACGGGATGTGGTTTGCCTCAACACCGCCCTGGTGCTCTGGGTGGCGGGGCTGGCCGCCTCTCCCGCCGCTGGCGTGGCCGCCGCCCGCGAGGCCCTCGACACCGCCGCTGCCTGGCGCAAGGTGGACGAGCTTCGCCGTCTGCTGCCCAAGGCACCGGCAACGGCAGAATGACCCTGCCTTCCTCCGCGCCCCACTCCCCCATCGTGCCTCACCCCTCCAGTGACCCCGCCCTTCTGGTGCTCGCCGATGGCACTGTGATGGAGGGAGTGGCCATGGGGGCCCGGGGCACCGCCATCGGGGAAGTGGTGTTCAACACTGGCATGACCGGCTATCAGGAAGTGCTCACTGACCCCAGCTACTCGGGCCAGCTGGTCACCTTCACCTATCCCGAGTTGGGCAACACCGGAGTCAATGACGACGATCGGGAGGCGAGCGCTCCCCATGCCCGCGGCGTCATCGCCCGTCAACTCTCCCCTTGCGCCAGTAGCTGGCGCGCGGAGGACGACCTGGAGCCCTGGTTGAAGCGCCATGGGGTGGTGGGCATCCGCGGGGTGGATACCCGAGCCCTGGTGCGCCACATCCGGGAGGGGGGGGCCATCAATGGGGGCATCGCCAGCGATGGCACCCCTGCCGCCGCCCTGCTGGAGCAGGTGCGGGCGGCGCCCGACATGAACGGGTTGAACCTGGCCGCGGCCGTGACCACCCGGGAAACCTATCGATGGACCAGCCTCTGCCCCGCCTCCTTTGACACCCGGCTCCGCCCCTATCCCCAGCGGCCCTACCGCGTTGTGGCCGTGGATTTTGGCATCAAGCGGGCGATCCTGGAGCGCCTGGTGGCCCATGGCTGCGAGGTCACGGTGGTGCCTGCCCACAGCAGCCTGGACGACGTGCTCGACCATCGGCCCGAAGGGGTGTTTCTCTCCAACGGCCCCGGGGATCCCGCCGCGGTGACCGATGGGGTGGCCCTGGCCCAGGGGTTGTTGCAGCAGGCTGACCTGCCGATCTTCGGCATTTGTCTGGGCCATCAAATCCTTGGCCTTGCCCTGGGGGGGCGCACGTTCAAGTTGAGCTACGGCCACCGGGGCCTGAACCACCCCTGCGGATCGCCCGGGGCGGTGGAGATCACCAGCCAAAACCATGGCTTTGCCATCGATCCCGCCTCCCTGTCCGATGAACGGGTGCGGATCACCCACCACAATCTCAATGACAACACCGTGGCTGCTTTGGCCCTTCGCCACCAGCCCGTGTTTGGCGTGCAATACCACCCTGAGGCCAGTCCAGGCCCCCATGACGCCGACCACCACTTTCTGCGGTTCACGGCGCTGATGGCTGAACGGCGGCCGCGGGGCTGAGGGAACGAATTGCGGCGAATTCCTAGCCAGCGCCTTCCATCCACGCCATCCCCAACTAAACTGCTGCCGAAATCTGCCGACGGGAGTCCGACCAATCGCCGACTTGCACCGATTGACTGTTTCCCTGCGAGGCGGCTGTGAGCGCCAGAGCAAGTGCCTGATGTTCCGCTTCACAGGTCAGCTTGACGCCTACTCCGACAAGCAGTTCACCGAGTTCATCCACAAGGAGCGCGCGGGGGTCAACCTGCCCCTGGTGATCGACCTGAGTAAAATTGATTTCATTGATTCCTCCGGCCTGGGTGCGTTAGTGCAGCTGGCCAAGGAGTGCAAGCAAAGCCACAGCAAGTTTCTGGTGGTGGGCAACGCGCGGGTGGTGCAGACCGTCAAGCTGGTGCGGTTGGAAGACTTTCTCCAACTCCAGCCCGACCTGCCCACGGCCCTTGACAACCTCGCCTCCTGACCCCGCGACTGGGGTGCCCTCTGTTGAGGGTCGGTCTAGCCGGTGGTTGACCTCCCTTCCCCTCCTGGCGGCCCATGCCGATCTCAACACCCTGCAGTTGGCATGGTTGGGAGATGCGGTTTGGGAGCTCCACCAACGCCTGCAAAGCTGCCAGGAACCCGGCCGACCGTCAGACCTTCACAACACGGTGGTGGCCAAGGTCAGGGCCGAGGCCCAGGCCCTTGCCCTGGAGCGCCTCAAGCCCCACCTCCGGCCCGCGGAGCAGGATCTCGTGCGGCGGGGGCGGAACCGGGCCGGTCGGGGAGCGCGGCATCAGGCGGCTTCCCTCCACGGACAGGCCACGGGATTTGAGACGATGGTGGGCTGGCTCTTTCTCAAGGATCCGCGCCGTCTGGCAGAACTCCTGGATCAGCTTGAAGACGTCAACCCCTTCCCCATCCCCTCGGACCATGGGCCCATCAGTGAATGACTTTTCCGATCGCCGGCGTCCCGGCCGCCGGGGCGAACGCCCCGGCATGGGGCCTGGCGGAGGTTCGAGGGAGGGTTATGCCTCCAAGGGCCGACCGGGCCGCGGCCTCAACGATCCCCGCCGCCCCTCCTCCAGCACCCTGCGCCGCCGTGGACCCCGACCCGATGGCCCCGCCACCGGGGAGCCCTCCCGTTGGACGCGGGATCGGTCGGAGCGGCCCAGTGGAGAGGTTTGGCGTCGGGGTGAGGGCAGTGGTCGCCCGCCCACCTCGCCGGAGGATCGCCCCAAATGGCGGGTCTCCCGCCGGGAGGACAGACCATCCAGCAGCCCCACCCGTCCCTTCCGCCCCGCCCGCCCCACCCGCATTGAGCGACCTGTGGCGGAGAGCGAGGCTCCCCGGGGAGACGCCCATGCCGGCGCGGCCCCGAGCGACCTGATCTGGGGACGCCATGCCGCCCAGGCGGCCCTGGAGAGCGAGCGACCGATCCATCGCATCTGGTGCACCCCCGAGATGCGCTTCCGACCCACCTTTCTTCAGCTCCTGCGGGAGGCCAAGGCCTCGGGGGTGCTGGTGGAGGAGGTGACCTGGGCACGGCTGGGGCAACTCAGTGGTGGCGCCGTGCACCAGGGCATCGTGCTGCAGCCGGCCGCCGCCGACACCCTGGATCTCCCCACCCTGATCGATGGTTGCCGTCAACTGGGTGAAAATCCCCTGCTCGTGGCGGTGGATGGACTGACGGACCCCCAGAACCTTGGCGCCATCTTGAGGAGTGCGGAAGCCCTCGGTGTCCATGGACTGGTGCTGCCCCAACGGCGCAACGCCGGCCTGACGGGCTCCGTGGCGAAGGTGGCCGCCGGTGCCTTGGAACACCTGCCCGTGGCCCGGGTGGTGAACCTCAACCGTGCTCTGGACACCCTCCGGCAGGAGGGCTACCGGGTGGTGGGCCTGGATCCGCAAGGCACCGTGAGCTTGGAGGAGGCCGATCTGGAGGGCCCCCTGGTGGTGATCACCGGATCGGAGGGGCAGGGCCTGTCGCTGCTCACCCGCAAGAGCTGCGATCAATTGGTGCGCATTCCCCTGCGCGGGTCCACCCCCAGCCTGAACGCCTCCGTGGCCACCGCCCTGGTGCTCTACGAGGTGGCCCGGCGAGGCTGGATGCGGGGCCTGCGGGGCACGGCCAAGCCGCCGCGCCTGATGCGCCCCCAAGTGGCCACCGAGCCGGTGCGGGATGCCGTTGCAGCTCCGCCCCTCCCCCTGTCTTCCCCGCCGCGGGTCGATGACGCTGTCCCCCAAGAGGTTTGGCGGAACGTCGACCAGCGCCACCACGACCAGCCGCCCAACGACCAGCCGCACGTCGACCAGCCGCCGAACGACCAGCTCCACCTCAACCAGCTGCCCAACGAACAGCCGCACGATCAACCGCCGCTTGACAACCGGTTGCCCGACGAACGCCTCCTTGACGAGTGGCCGCATGACGAGCGGTTGCAGGGTGAACCGCCTCAGGCTGAACTCCCCGGCCGGCCTCAGCCGGAGTCTCTGCCGGCGGAGGGAGCATCCCCCGAGGTCGCCCGTCCAGGGCTTGAGCACCCTGAGCCCGTATCCGTCGAGGGGGAAACCCACGGGGCCGACTCCCCCGAGCTTCAGCAACAGGAGCCCCTGCCCCCGCTGGAGGATTCACCCGCGGACCCATCCCCGGAGCAGCTCGGTCCGAGGGGGGAGCCCTTCGCCCAGCCATCAACGTCTGTGACGGCCTTCGCCAGCGACATCCATCTCTGACGGCATGGCGCCAGCCGATGGTCCCTGCGGTTCGGCCCGCGATGGGCAGAATGGGGAGATCCATGCAACCTGCCATGAATCCCCTGCTCTGGCCAGTGCGCAACCTCGCCAACGCGGTTGGCCTCGCCTGGTGGGCACGGGTGGAAACCCGCTCTCCCGACGCGGTGTACTGGTTTGGTCCCTTCGTCAGGAAACACACCCTCGAAGCGGCGCTTGTGCCCTTTCTCGAGGATCTGCGCACGGAGGGCCCGGCGAGCATGGAGCATCGCCTGCTGCGCACCTCCCGCGGTGAACCCCTCACGGAACTCCCCGGCGACCCGGCTTCCTCCTAGGTCGGGAGCCCCCGCTCCTGGGCTGATAGCGTCCAGCAATCCGTGGAGGCGCTCGAATGGGCATCGCCGAATGGCGCGGCAAGTTGCAGCGGGGTGAGGTCTCCGCCAGGGACCTCACCGAGGCGGCCCTGGCCCGCCTTCAGGCCGTGGAGCCCCAGGTTCACGCCTTCCTCGAGGTGTGCGCGGAGCGGGCCTTGGCGGATGCCGACCGGGTGGATGCCTCCCGGGCCGCGGGCGAGGTCTTGCCCCCCCTGGCAGGCATCCCCGTGGCCATCAAGGACAACCTCTGCACCCGGGGCATCCGCACCACCTGTTCCAGTCGCATGCTGGAGCACTTCGTGCCCCCCGACGAATCCACCGTCACCGAGCGCCTCTGGAAGGCGGGCGCGGTGTTGATCGGCAAGACCAATCTTGATGAGTTCGCCATGGGCAGCTCAACGGAAACCTCGGCCTTTGGTCCCACCCGCAACCCCTGGGATCCCACCCGGGTGCCCGGGGGCAGCTCCGGTGGCAGTGCCGCCGCCGTGGCCTCCGGCGCCTGCCAGGTTTCCCTTGGCTCCGACACGGGAGGTTCCATCCGCCAACCCGCCAGCTTCTGCGGGGTGGTGGGTCTCAAACCCACCTATGGCAGGGTGAGCCGCTGGGGTCTGGTGGCCTTCGCCAGTTCCCTCGACCAGGTGGGTCCCTTCAGCAGCACGGTGGCGGACGCGGCCGAGGTGCTCCAGGTGATTGCCGGCGAGGATCCCCGCGATGCCACCTGCCTGAAGGCGCCTGTGCCGGATTACCTGGCCCAGATCGACCAACCGTTGGCCGGTCTGCGGGTGGGGTTGATCCAGGAAGGCTTCCTGGAGGAGGGGCTGGATGGGCAGGTGAAGGCCTCCGTGTTGGCCGCGGCCCAGGTGTTGGCGTCCCTGGGTTGCGAGCTGGTGGATGTGAGTTGCCCGCGTTTCGATGATGGCATCGCCACCTACTACGTCATTGCCCCGTCCGAGGCGTCAGCCAACCTGGCCCGCTACGACGGGGTGAAGTATGGCCTGCGCAGTGAGGCCAGCGGCAGCGCCGACAACCTGGCCGCCATGACCGCCCTCACCCGGGCAGAGGGCTTCGGCGATGAGGTGAAACGGCGGATCCTGATTGGCACCTATGCGCTCTCCGCGGGATACGTGGACGCTTACTACAAAAAGGCCCAGCGGGTGCGCACCCTGATCCGGCACGACTTCGACCGGGCCTTTGAACGGGTGGATGTGCTGCTCTCCCCCACCTCCCCCACCACGGCCTTTCGCTTCGGGGCCCACACGGATGACCCCCTGGCCATGTATCTGGCCGACCTGCTCACCATCCCCGCCAACCTGGCGGGTCTTCCGGCGATCAGCGTGCCCTGCGGATTCGATGACCAGGGCCTGCCGATCGGTTTGCAGCTGATCGCTGGCGTGTTGGAAGAAGCCAAGTTGTTGCGGGTGGCCCATCAATACGAGCGGGCCGCCGCCGTGATGCAGACCCGGCCGACCCCTCCGCTGGTGAGCGAGGCGTTCCCTACCCCTGGTGGTTGAGGGCGCCTGACCCCCAGGGGTGACACCATTGTTGGTGGTGTGAATCCCCTAAGGTGGGCCAGCGCCCCGGCTTCGTCGTGAGTTTTGTTTCCCTTCACAACCACAGCGACTACAGCCTTCTGGATGGGGCCTCCCAGTTGCCGGCCCTGGTGGAGCGGGCGGCATCCCTCGGCATGCCCGCCCTCGCCCTCACCGACCACGGGGTGATGTACGGGGCGATCGAATTGCTGAAATCCTGCAAAAAAGCCGGAATCAAGCCGATCATCGGCAATGAAATGTATGTGATTAATGGCAGTATTGCGGACCCCCAGCCCAAGAAGGAACGTCGTTATCATCTGGTTCTGCTGGCAAAGAATACAACGGGCTACAAGAATCTGGTGAAACTAACCAGTATTTCCCATCTGCAAGGCATGCGCGGCCGAGGCATCTTTGCCCGTGCCTGCATCGACAAGCAGTTGCTCCAGCAATACAGCGAGGGACTGATTGCCGCCACGGCCTGCTTGGGGGGGGAAGTGCCCCAGGCCATCCTGCAGGGACGCCCGGATGTGGCCCGGGAGGTGGCGCGTTGGTATCGGGATCTCTTTGGAGACGATTATTATCTCGAAATTCAGGACCATGGCGGGATTGAAGACCGGCTAGTGAACGTGGAAATGGCACGTATCGGCGAGGAGTTGGGCATTGAGTTGATTGCCACCAACGATGCCCATTACCTCAGCAGCGGTGATGTGGAAGCCCACGATGCTCTCCTCTGCGTGCTGACAGGGAAGCTGATCAGTGATGAAAAGCGGCTGCGTTACACGGGAACGGAATATCTCAAGAGCCAGGAAGAAATGGAGCGCCTTTTTGCAGACCATCTGCAGCCTGAAACCATTCAGAGAGCGATTGAGAACACTGGCAAAATCGCCGACAAGGTTGAGGATTATGACATTCTTGGCCGCTCTCAAATGCCCCGCTTCCCCATCCCCGAGGGGATGACAGCTGCCCGTCATCTCCAGGAGGTCTCCCTGGCGGGGTTGCGGGAGCGCTTGCATCTCAAGCCCGACGAGGAGTTGGACGAGGCCTACAAAGCAAGACTGGAATTTGAGCTGGCTGTGATTGAAGAAATGGGATTTTCAACCTACTTTCTTGTTGTCTGGGATTATATCCGTTTTGCCCGTGACAATGGAATTGCCGTGGGGCCAGGCCGCGGATCCGCAGCGGGCTCCCTGGTGGCCTATGGCCTGGCCATCACCAATATTGATCCCGTCAAACATGGTTTGTTGTTTGAACGTTTTCTCAATCCAGAGCGTAAATCCATGCCGGATATTGATACGGATTTCTGCATTGAGCGTCGCGGGGAAGTGATTGAGTATGTCACCAAGCGCTACGGAGAAGATAAGGTCGCCCAAATCATCACCTTCAACCGCATGACCTCCAAGGCCGTGCTCAAGGATGTGGCCAGGGTGTTGGACATCCCCTATGGTGATGCGGACCGGTTGGCGAAGTTGATTCCCGTTGTGCGGGGTAAACCTGCCAAGTTGGCTGAAATGATCGGCTCCGAATCTCCGGCCCCTGAGTTTCGAGAAAAGTATGAGACAGATCCAACAGTTCGGCACTGGGTTGATTTGGCCCGTCGGATTGAAGGCACCAACAAAACCTTTGGTGTGCATGCGGCGGGCGTTGTGATTGCAGCTGATCCCCTGGATGAGCTGGTGCCACTGCAGCGCAACAACGACGGCCAAGTGATCACCCAATACTTCATGGAAGACGTGGAGGCGATGGGCCTTCTCAAGATGGATTTCCTTGGTCTGAAGAATCTGACCATGATTGAAAAGGCAACCTCATTGGTCGCCAAAAGCCAGAACCATGTCTTGGAAATGGATTCGCTTCCACAGGAAGATCCGGCCACATTTGAGTTGCTTGCCCGTGGTGATTTAGAAGGCATCTTCCAGCTTGAATCCAGTGGCATGCGTCAAATCGTCAAGGATCTCAAGCCCTCTTCCCTGGAAGACATTTCCTCCATTCTTGCCCTCTACCGACCGGGCCCTCTGGACGCTGGCCTGATTCCGAAATTCATCAACCGCAAGCATGGGCGCGAGCGCATTGATGTGGCCCATCCAAAGTTGGAATCCATCTTGCGGGAAACCTATGGAATCATGGTTTACCAAGAGCAAATCATGAAAATTGCCCAAGACCTTGCGGGCTATTCCCTCGGCGAAGCAGATCTCCTCAGGCGGGCCATGGGCAAGAAAAAGAAATCAGAAATGGAAAAACATCAAGATCTTTTTGTCAAGGGTGCCAAGGAACGGGGAGTGGATGAAGGGGTGGCAACAAGCCTCTTTGAGCAAATGGTGCTGTTCGCTGAATATTGCTTCAACAAAAGCCATTCCACGGCCTACGGCGCTGTTACCTACCAAACCGCCTATTTGAAGGCCCACTATCCCGTCGCTTACATGGCGGCCTTGCTCACGGTCAATGCCGGAGACAGTGACAAGGTGCAGCGCTACATCTCCAATTGCAATGCCATGGGCATTCAGGTCATGCCCCCGGATGTGAATGCCTCGGATGTGGATTTCACCCCCGTTGATAAGCGCATTCTTTTTGGTCTTTCGGCCATCCGCAATCTGGGCGATGGGGCCATTCGCCTGCTGCTCGAGAGTCGCCTCCAGGGCGGCCCCTTTCTCTCCCTGGCCGATCTCTGCGATCGCATCCCCCCCAACCAGCTGAATCGCCGCGCCCTGGAAGCCCTGATCCATTCGGGTGCCCTCGATGCCCTTGACCCCCAGGCCAACCGCGCCCAGCTGATGGCCGATCTGGATCTGGTGCTGGAGTGGGCCAGCGCCCGGGCCAAGGATCGAGCTTCGGGGCAGGGCAATCTTCTCGATCTGTTGGGAGGATCCCAGGAGAGTTCCTCTCCCGCTTCGGAGGCCATGTTGGCGCCGAAGGCAGCGCCGGTGGCGGAATATGTCCCGAGTGAAAAGTTACGCCTGGAAAAAGAAATCGTTGGCTTTTACCTCTCCGACCATCCGCTCAAGCAATGGCATGGCGCCCAGCGCTTGCTGGCCCCCATCGGCCTGGCGAGCCTGGAGGAACAGCCCGATCGAGGAAAGATCAGCCTTCTGGCCATGGTGGCGGAATGTCGCCAGGTCACCACCCGCAAAGGGGACCGCATGGCCGTTTTGCTGTTGGAGGATCTCACCGGATCCTGTGAGGCTGTGGTGTTTCCCAAGAGCTATGGGCGCCTGGCCGACCACCTGATGGTGGATGCTCGCTTGATGCTCTGGGCTTCCGTGGATCGACGGGATGACCGGGTGCAGGTGATTGTCGACGATTGCTGCAGCATCGAAGACCTGCGCTTCTTGATTGTGGAGCTGCCCGTCGATCAAGCGGGCGATATCGCCATCCAACACCGGTTGCGGGAGTGTTTGCAACGGCACCGGCCGGAGCAGGAGCTGGGGGCGCAGCGGGTGCCTGTGGTGGCCAAGGTGCAGGCGGTCGCGGGGTGCCGGTATGTGCGATTGGGTGCCCAGTTCTGTGTAGGCGATGCCTCCTCCGCCCTCCACACCCTGGAGGCTGCCCAGTTTCAAGCTTCCCTCCTGGAAGCCGCCGGCGCCCCCACCCGGTAAGCGTCGATGCGAGCGTGACTCCCCTGGGGGCACCCTCAGGAGGATGTGGGTCCGTCCCCCTGGGCACCGTCCCGCAGGGCCTTCACGGATGTTTTGATCCGGCCGAGATTGATGGGGATCTGTTCCGCTCCGAAAAGGGTGCCGGGAGCGTCTTCCCAGCTGGCGGAGAGCACCCCGTAGCTGAGGCCCACCAGCCCGAGCAGGAAGCATCCCCCCGAGGCCAGAAGGGTGGTGGAGGGGGGAATGGCCAGGACATGGCGGCTCACCAGGAGGTAACTGGCGATGAACACGCCCATCCCCAGGAGGGTGGGAAGGCCGGTGGCAAGAGCGATGCGGCGGGCCATCCGGTTGGCCACCGCGTCAGGAATCCCCTGGCTCACCCGCTGCCGCACCGCCGGGGGCCGGACCGGGGCGTGCCGGGGGGTTGGCTGCAGGCCCTGCTTGGGCTTGGAGGCACGTCGAGGCGGTTCAGGGCTCATGGACGACTCAGCCGCGGATGCCAAGCTTTTCAATCAGGGCGGCGTAACGCTCCTCGCTTTGCTGCCGGAGATAGCCCAGGAGCCGCTTGCGTCGGCCAATCATTTTCAGCAGACCCTGGCGGGAGGAAAAGTCGTGAATGTTTTTCTGCAGGTGACTGCTGAGCTGGCTGATTCGATCGCTGAGCAGCGCCACCTGCACCTCCACCGAGCCCGTGTCGGTGCCGTGTTGCTGATGGTTATTGATCAGTTCCTGTTTGCGAAGCGTGGGGAGCGGCATGATCTGCGCTGAGCTTTGTGCAGTCAATTTCCCACACTAGCGCTTGGCATCCGCCCAGCCCTAGGCAGCCGAACGGGAGAGCCAGCGCAGGCAGTCGCCCAGCCAGTGCTCCGAATCGGCGCGGGGGTCCAGTCCCTGGGCGGCGACCGCCCGCAGGGCCGCGAGGATTTCCCGTTGGTCGTAGCCCATGGCCAGCAGGGCTCCCTGGATCTCCTCGTGCTTGGCGGGATCCTCCAGAACGGACCGCCCCGGGTCCCCATCGGGGGAGGCCAGCGCTGCTCCCGCCAGAACGCCGCCGAAACGGTCGAGCAGCTTTTGCCTCAGCTCGAGACAGAGGCGCTCCGCCGTGCGCTTGCCCACACCCGGCGCCTGGCTCAGCCGTCGCCCGTCCCCGTCCACGATGGCGGTCACCAGGGTGTCCGGATCCATCGCCCCCAGCAGGCCCATGCCCATCTGGGGGCCCACACCACTGACGGCGATCAGCTCACGGAAGAGGTCCCGTTCCGGGCGCTGTTCAAAGCCAAAGAGAGTCCACCCATCGTCCCGAATCGTCTGGTGCACGTGCAGGGTGAGCGGGCTGCCCGGTGGGGGCAGGCGCCCCCAAAGGCGTTGACTGACCTGCACCTCGTAGCCCACCCCTTGGCAGATCAGCAACAGGCCGCAACGGGCCGCCTGCTGCCAGGGGTCCTGCACCTGTCCCTGCAACCAACCGATCATCGCCAGCCCAAGCGCTTCCCCATGGTGCCCTGTGGGCCCGGGGGGATCCATCGCTAGCGTCCATTCCATTGTGTGCACCGCCAGCGTGCTTCAACGCAACGACGGGAACCGTGTCCCCACCCTGGGGAGCCGCTGGCGGCGGTGGGCCCAGGGGCCGTGCCATGCCCTGCTCCTCGCCCTTGTGGGAGTGGTCCTGGCTGGGTGCCTGGCCGCCAGCACTCCCCCCCAGGCCACCCTGCTCAACGCCCTGGCCCTGCAGATTCAGCTCACCCAGGCAGATGTGGCCCGCGCCCTTGGCCTCGACAGCGTCGGTGCCCCGCTGGTGAGCCGGGTGCGGGTGGAACGACAAGACCCGGTGGCCATTGGCCCCAATGCCGGCCTGCGTCTCACGGGGCGATTTGACTGGCGCCTGGGCAAGGACCCCTATCGGGTGGATGCCCCCTTCGAGATTTTTCTGGAGCGCGGACCCCGGGGAGAGAGCTGGCGCTTGGCCCGCCCCGCCGGCCAAGCGCCCGAGGGTGCCCAGGACTGGCTCACCTATCCCCTGCCCCTGCGGTCTCCGGGTGGCGCCAGTGGCCCGTCCTCCCCCCCCCTTCCCCCGCCAGCGTCCCCGGCCTGAGGCTCAAGGCCTGGTTCCACCCCGCACAATGGAGGCGCTTCGCTTCGAGACCAGTCCTTGGCTCTGCCCCGCCTCCACCCCCGCACGATCGAAGCCGTCAAGGAACGGGCCGACATCGTGGATGTGGTCGGTGAGCATGTGCTGCTGAAGAAAAAGGGTCGAGAGCTCGTCGGGATCTGCCCCTTCCACGACGACACCTCCCCCTCGATGACGGTGTCTCCGGCCAAGCAGATCTACTACTGCTTCTCCTGCGGCGCCGGCGGCAATGCCATCAAGTTTTTGATGGAGTTTCAGCGCGCCAGCTTCAGCGATGTCGTTCTGGAGCTGGCGCGTCGCTACCAGCTGCCCGTGGAGACGCTGGAGGGGCCGCAACAGGAACGGTTGCGGCAACAACTGTCCCGCCGCGATCTGCTGCATCGCGTGCTCACCTTGGCGGCGGGCTGGTTTGCCGCCCAGCTGCGCGCCCCGGAAGGGGCTGAAGCCCTGCGCTACTTGAAGGTGAGCCGCGGCCTCAGCGAAACCACCCTGGCCGACTTTCAACTCGGCTACGCCCCGAACCGTTGGGACGGGCTTCTCTCCCATCTGTCAACGGTGGAGGGCCTGGGGCCTGAGTTGTTGGAGGCGGCGGGCCTGGTGGTGGCCCGCAAGGGAGGGGAAGGGTTTTACGACCGCTTTCGCCATCGGGTGATGGTGCCCATCCGCGACCGCCAGGGACGGGTGATTGGCTTCGGGGGGCGCTCCTTGGATGGGGCCGCGCCCAAATCCCTCAACTCGCCGGAAACGGAGGTGTTTGCCAAGGGTCAGCATCTCTTCGCCTTGGATCGGGCGGCGGATCCCATCCGCCGCGCCGATCTGGCGGTGGTGGTGGAGGGCTACTTCGATGCCATCAGCCTCCACGCGGCGGGCATCACCCATGCGGTGGCAGCCCTGGGAACGGCCCTGAGCCGGCAGCAGATCACCCAACTCTGCCGGTGCTGCGATAGCAAGCGCCTGGTGCTCAACTTCGACGCCGACCGGGCTGGGGTGCGGGCGGCCGAGCGGGCCATCGGCGAAGTGGAGCACCTCGCCCTCCAGGGCCAGCTGGATTTGCGGGTGCTCCAACTCCCCGACGGCAAGGATGCCGATGACTACCTCCGCCTCCATGGGGCGGGTCCCTACCGCGCCCTCCTGGAGGGAGCCCCCCTCTGGCTGGATTGGCAGATCGAGCAGGAGCTGGTCGGCCGGGATCTGACCCGCAGCGACCAGTTTCAACAGGCGGTGGCGGCTCTGGTGGCCCTGCTGGGCAAACTCCCCCAGAGCGCTGTGCGCAGCCGCTACATGCAAACGGTGGCCGAACGCCTCTCCGGGGGACAGGTGCGCCTGGCCCAGCAGTTGGAAGCCGATCTGCGATTGCAGGTGAAAGGGCAACGCTGGCACGGCCGCGCCAGCCGCTGGGACACCCCCGCCGCGGCCGGCATTCAGGAACGGGCCGAGGCGGAAATCCTGCAGCTGTACCTGCATTGCCCCCAACTGCGGGCCGAGATCCGCCGCCATCTGCGGAGCTGGGAGCAGGAGGATTTTTGCCTGCGTCCCCATCGACGTCTCTGGGCCGCGATCACGGAGCTGGAGGAGGCCCACCTGGGGGCCGCCCGACTGGAGGCCATCACCCGGGGCGGCGAGGAGGGGCACGACCTGGCGGATCTGCCCCTGCCGGAGCTGCTCATGCCCCAGCTGGCCGCAGGTGCGGGAGAGGGGGAGGGGGAGGATGGTTTGGTGCGCTTTCTGCCCCTTCTCGAGCCCAGCGAACTGCAGCGGCAATCGTTTCACCACCCGCTGCTCCATCTGCGCGGGGCCATCGCCAGCCGGGCCCGGTTGGGCGCGGAGAAACGCTGCCGCCATCTGCTCGATGCCTGGAACAGCCAGCGGGTGTACACCGTGGAACAGTGCCTCGCCCGGCTGTTGGAGCAGGAGAAGGAGTCAACCCACGCCGGCCCCGCCGCCGCGGACATGGAAACACAGTTGCACCAGCTGTTTGAGACCCTCAATCAAGATGCCTTGCGCCTGCAGGCGGATTACTACGCGGAGCGACGGCACCTGCGGGATCTTGATCAACACAGGCGCGCTGAGCTGGTGGAGATTGTTCAGGCCCCCTGATGCGGATCCTCTGCATCCTGGAGGGTGATCGCCAGAATGGCCGGGCTTCGTGGGCTTCTAGGCTGCCCTTGTCTGCCGGGGCCCCATGACCAGCCCTCCGTCCAGCTCCACCAACCCTGGCTTCCCCATCCCCGACGACGAGGACGATCGCCTGCGGGAATTGGACCGTTTGGGCGTGCTTGGAACTCCCACTGACATCCACATGAACCGGCTGGTGGAGCTGGCCAGCCTCACCTTTGGCGTCCCCATGGCGGCTATTTCCCTGGTGACGGCCGACCGCCAGTGGTTTCTTGCCCAGAGGGGCCTGCCTGTCCGGGAGACTCCCAGGGAGGTGGCCTTCTGTGCCCACGCCATCATGGGCAATCGGGTGATGGTTGTGCCCAATGCCCTAGAAGATGACCGCTTCCGCGCCAATCCCCTCGTCACCGCCGAGCTCCAGATTCGCTTTTATGCCGGTGCCCCGTTGCGCAGTCACACAGGGCACAACCTAGGCACCTTGTGCGTGATCGATCGTCGGCCCATGGATCCGAATGCCGATCAGCTGCGGCAATTGGAATTGCTGTCAGAACTGGTGATCAGGGAACTTGATTTGCGCGGGCAGATTTTTCTTTGCCCAGTGACGAACCTGCCGATACGCCAACGCTTTTTGGTCATTTCTGAGCAGGAATTCCAAAAGGCAAAGTCGTCCCATCAACACCTTTCACTCTTGCTGTTTGACATCGATAACTTCCGCTCCATCAACAATCGCTGGGGGCATCACGCAGGCGATAACATTTTGGCTGATCTTTGCAACATGCTCCGGCAATTTCTTCGCGAGGCGGATTTTGCCGGTCGCCTTGGCGATGGGGAATTTGCCTTGCTCCTGGTCAACACGCCTCCCCAAGATGCCCTGGACATCGCCGAAGCCCTGCGTCTTGCCGTCTCCACCATGCCCGGGGTGCATCGCCACTCCGATGTGCATCTCCATATCAGTGGTGGTCTCACCACCCTCGGATCCCATGACCGATCCTTCGAGGATCTCCTGAAGCGTGCCGAGCAGTCCCTGCACCTGGCCAAGAGCAACGGCCGCAACCAGATCGCCACTTTGTATGACGGCCTCTGAACCTAGGCCCAGACCACGGGCACATCCTCCAGGCGGGTGGTGCCCGAGCGGGAGAGGCGGGAGCGACGCATGGCCCATGGGGTCTGCAAGCCGCAGGCCGCCCACTGGATGGTGCCGCGGCCGTGGCGAGCATTGAGGGCGTCGATGGTGGCGAGGAGGGCCTGCCGCCGCTCCTGACAGGCGGGGGTCAGGGGCAGGAAGAGATGGTGTTGCAACTGGTCGACAGACTGGAGCGCCTGCAGGAGCACGCCTGCTTTCTGTAGGGGGTGATGGGGACGGAACAGCCCCTCGGCCAGGGGCAATGCGGCCGCCAACAGAACGGCCGTGTCGTCGCTGGCCACGGGAAGGGTGACGGTGGCGGCATTGCTGTAGAACGGGCCCCCGTGGAAGGGGTTGCTCCGCACAAACACCGTGATGCTTCCGGCCCGTTGCCGCTGGCGGCGGAGTTTTTCCGCAGCCCGGCTGAGGTAGGTGGCCACAGCCTGGCGCAACTCAGCCGCCGTGGTGATCGGCGTGCTGAAGCTGCGGCTGACGCAGGTTTCCTTCTTCGCCGCCGGCAGGGTCACCAGGGGCAGGCAGGGGTGCCCCTGCAGCTCCCGCTGAAGGCGCAGCCCGGTCACCCCACAACGGTGTCGCAATTCTCCTGAGGGCATGTCGCGGAGTTCGCGGGCATGGCGGATGCCCCGCAGCCGGCACCAACGGGAGAGACGGCGGCCGATCCCCCAGACATCTTCAATGGCAACCGCTTCTAGCCAGGGATCGGGATTCGTGACGGCCCCAAGGTCGAAGACCCCGGGCTGGGGCACACCGGCTGAGCGCTTGGCCAGACGGTTGGCCAGTTTGGCGAGGACTTTCGTGGGGGCAATGCCAACGGCCACGGGCAGGCCCAACCGTTGGCGCACGGCCTGACGCAGGGCCAGTCCCCAGGCGGTGAGGTCAGCGGGGGCTCCACTGCTGGTTCGTGGCCGGTGCAGCAGGCCAAAGGCCTCATCAATGGAATACACCTCCAGGTCTTCCACCCAGGTTTCCAGGGTGGCCATCAGCCGTTGGCTCATGTCGCCATACAGGCTGTAGTTGGAGCTGCGCACGATCACGCCATGGCGCTCCAGTTGGGGTTGCACCTGAAAGAAGGGAGCCCCCATGGGAATGCCAAGGGCCCTGGCTTCCGCGCTGCGGGAGACGATGCAGCCATCGTTGTTGGAGAGCACCACCAAGGGCTTGCCCCCAAGGGTTGGGTCGAGCAAGGCTTCGCAGGAGGCATAAAAATTATTACCGTCGATCAAAACTGTGGCCAGGGAAGGGATGGCAGGCACGGCAACAACGAATGGCGCAAGCGGCGGCACCAGCCATTCTAGTACAGGTGAACTGGTCGGTGTTGGCGCGGCCCGGGTCGGCGGATTGGTGGGCCAAGGGGTTTGGATCCTTTGCGCGGCTGGCGATGGCTAGAGGATGGGTCAGGCGAGGGGACAATTGTGACGGGGGATTGTCCTGGGGCTGAACATTGCCGCATTGCCAATTTGCAGGGCAGATCCTTAAAGTGCCCGAGTGGATGCGAATCGTCAGTGACCTGATTTTTCACGGCATTATCGACAAGGCTGCTCGTGAAGGAGCTGGGTTGTTTTGTCATCTTCTTCGCCCGCTTCCAGGATCAGCGTTCAGCATCCAGTCTCCAGTTCAGCGTCAGGGGGCAGTTCCAACACCCTGTGTCAAGTCGTTCGTTTCTCTGCCATGCCTTTCTTGTTCCCTCGAAGCCGCGAGCGGCTGCTGGTTGGGGCCACTGCCGCCGGCCTGGTTCCGTTCCTGGTGGGCTGTGGTGGCACAAGCACATTGAATGGCGCCGGTGCCTCCTTTCCTGCCCCGATCTACCAGCGTTGGTTTCAAGATCTGGCCAGCAAGGGAGTGCGGGTGAACTATCAGTCGGTGGGATCAGGCGCCGGCGTGCGTCAATTCATCTCCCGCACGGTGGATTTTGCCGCGAGCGATGTGCCCATGAAGGCGGCGGAGGTGGCGAAGGTGCCGCAGGGGGTGGTGCAGATCCCGATGACGGCCGGGGCCATCGCCGTGGCCTATCACCACAAGGGATGTGAGCTGAAGCTGAGCCAGGCCCAACTGGTCGGGATTTTCCAGGGGAAGATCAACAACTACAGCCAGCTCGGTTGTGCCCCTAAGCCCATCAAGGTGGTGGTGCGCTCCGATGGGTCGGGCACCACAGCCAACTTCACCGCCCACCTGGCGGCCATTGATCCCACCTGGCAGCAGCAGGTGGGAACCGGCAAAAGTGTGAAATGGCCCGTGGGCACTGGTGCCAAGGGAAATGAGGGGGTGGCGGCCCAGCTCAGCCAGGTGGAGGGATCCCTGGGTTATGTCGAGGCGGCCTTCGTGAAGCCTCCCCTCCAGGCCGCGGCGTTGACCAATGCCGCGGGCCAGCTGGTGAAGCCCACGGCCGAACGGGAGCAGGAGGCCCTGGCGTCCATCGACCTCGGACCCGCCCTCACCGGAAGCAATCCCAATCCGGCCCTGGGCTACCCCATCGTCACGTTTAGTTGGATTCTTCTTTATCAGAGTGGCAACGGCCCCAAGTTGAACACCCTCAACACCGTCTTCAGCCATACCCTCTCCCAACCGGCCCAGTCGCAGGCGCAGAGCTTGGGATTCATCCAGTTGCCCCCGGGGGTCTTGGTGAAAGCTCGCGCCGCCCTGGCCACGCTCGAACCCTGAGAAGCTTGCACCCCTGCCCTGCGCGGCGGCGACGGCGGCCACCACACCCAAGGTGCGCGCAGGGGCGGCGGGGGAGGAGGGATGAAGATCGAGAAGTCGAGAAGAATATTGTTAATTCCCTTGCTTTTCAGGTGGGCCGCCTGAAGGTCCACGGCCAGCGGGGCCCAGAACCTTGGTCCCAAGTCCGAAACGGGCGAACCCGCTGCCGCGTTCACCCAGCTCACCACCGCACAGCACAGGCATGGGCCGCTCCTTGGCGTCGGGAGACCTGACGAGCCGCGCAGGGATGGAGATCAGGGGCCACATCACTGCAGGGAAAGATGCCAGGGAAGACCGTTGCCGATCAGAGGGAGCACCCCTGGCGAAACCGCAGACTTTCTGGGGTTTGCCCCTCAATGGACCAGCCATAGAACTGCAGCAATTCCGCAAAACGGCAGACCTGCTGGTTGCTCGTGAAGGCCTGACAGGAGGGGGGTTCCGAGTCGTGGCTTGAGGTTGAGGGGCAATGACAGGCTGAAAAGCGAGTGTCACTGTCTCGATAGATGTGCCAGGCTCCCTTGAAGGGTTTGGCGTGGTCCACAAGGGTCAGCAGAAGGTGGCCGCTCATCTGGTTGGAATTCAACGATCCGTTTTCTCTCTAGCCTCCAAGGCGTGCCCCTCGCCGTGCAAAGTCCAACCAACGACCAAAAGTGCCCAGACCCACACAGGATTAGGTAGCCACTCACACGCTTTCCAGGGCGATCAAGGTGGCAGTCGCAGCTCTCCCGCCAAGGGGGGAGGAGAACCCCATCCCCCGCTTGCCAACAGGGGTCTGAAGGTGCTTGGGCAATCAAAACCCTGGGCCAAGAGCTCGAAGGCCACCGAGCCAACTGCCGGGACCATACCGCAAACAGTCCGCTCCATTGGCCCTCTCAGCCTCGACCATTTGCCCCGTTCTCCCTGCTAGGGGATGTGCTTGCTCGGGGGCAGGTTCCCCAGGGCTGGGAAGCGGCGCCTCCAAGGAAAGGGGGATCTCATTAGGATGACCTATGGCCTCAATCTGAAGGTGTGACCGGCGGATGTCGCCGGCTGACTCCGCCAGGCGAGTGGGCCAAGAGGACCATGGAACCGTGTTTCATCCAGGAAACATCGGGACAGATCCGCTGAGATCAGCTGCGGCAAGCGGCTTGTCAGCAGAGGGCACAGGTTGGCCAAATCCGTTGCAGTGGAGGCGGGATGCCTGCTGAACACGGCTGATGGGCCCTGTTTCGGTTCGGGAAGAGGGAATCCTGGGATTTTGTCCCGCACTGAGGTTTGGCGAGCTCAGGGTTGAGGGGGCGGTCGTTGTGACCATCTGCGGCTTTGTCCAGTGATCCAGCGCCAACGTTGACGATCGTTTCAAGTTGACGCTGCCATCGGAGACTCGCGCCTTTGCCATGCCTTCCCATCGGAAGGTGAGGGTTGGGAGCATGAGAGAGGTGAAAACTCTTGCCCTGAGAGGAGTTTGGCGATCCAGCCCACTGTGCGGGCGGGAAGTCTTCGCTGCGGTTGGGGCCGTTTTCGATCGGTCCTGGAAATTTAAAGCTGGCTCCTGTAGCCGAAAGCCCCCTCGAGTCGTTACAGTGTGCATGTTCTTTGGGGAACGAATCATGTTGACTGGAGCTGACCTTCTCAGCAAAGTGAAAGAGCTGGGTGATGTCTCCAAATCCGAGCTTGTGCGTAGCTGCGGCTACGTCAGCACCAAGAAGGATGGGACAGAGCGTCTCAACTTCACGGCCTTCTATGAGGCCCTGCTCGAGGCAAAAGGGGTCAACCTCGCCGAACACGGCTCTGCCAAGGGCAAGGCGGGTCGCAAGCTCAGCTACGTCGCCACTGTTCAGGGCAACGGCAATCTGCTGGTGGGCAAAGCCTATACAGCCTTGCTTGACCTCAACCCGGGCGATGAATTTGAGATCAAGCTCGGTCGCAAACAAATCCGCCTGGTGCCAGCTGGCGCCCCTGAGGAGGAATGACGGCCGCCTAGCCGTGACGCTTCACGGGCCCAGAGGGGGGACGGGCGTCCCCTCACTTTTTTTGTGCGTCACTGCCCTTGGCTCCTTTCCATTTGGGGAGGGGCCTTAATGGTGCATGTTTCTTTGGCCATGGTGGAGCAAGAGGGCAAATGGCTCCTGCAACTCCGGGACGACCTCGACTGGATCGTGGCCCCGGGCTGTTGGGGCCTCTTTGGAGGGCATCTCGATCCCGGTGAGACTCCCGAGGAGGCCCTTCGTCGGGAGTTGGTGGAAGAAATCAACTGGCGGGCGGGCGATCTCCGTTACTGGTTCCAGCACAGCAACCCTGAGCGAGTCCTCCACTTCTTTCGGGCTTCCCTCCCTGTCCCCGTGGAGAGCCTCTGCCTGCGGGAGGGGCAGGATCTGCTGCTTGCCGATGAGAGGCAGTTGCGGGAAGGATCGATCTGGAGTCCTGCCCTGGGGCAGTACAGGCCCCTGGCTCCCTCCCTTCAGCTTGCCGTGGCCCAGCTGACTGCCGGGACTTGAGGAGCCGCTCTGGCGATGGGCAAAAGAAAACCCTCCACGGGAGTGGAGGGTTCACATTCCTCAACATGGAGGTAGGTAGCTCTGCTCAATTTACTTGTGTCAGAAGATCACCACACATAGGTTGGTTTCAGTGAACCAGGCCCCCAATGAGCACCTTCCACACCAACCAGCTCTCCCAAGCTCAGACTGGCCATGAGGGGCTGATGGATTTAGAATTTCTTCAGAATTTTGACTCCTCGGCTGATCCCGTGGAGGCCTACTTCGAGTGCATCACCCAATGTTCCTTGGATGATGGCGAGTGCGTCACGGTCTGCACCTCGATTTTGCGGGAGCAAACCTGATCTCAGAACCACTCAGGAACCGCCGCCTCTCGGGAATTCACCTTGGCATGGGGAGTGCGGCGGCAAAAATCAAGGGTGATGGAGCGGGTCTGCTCCCCATCCGCGGCAAGTGCCCGAATCGGGTAGTTCTGATCCCCATCGGGGAAGGCGGTGTGAAGGGTGAACGTGCCGTCTTCCGTGAGGGGCAAGACCTGATTCCCAACCGTGAGAGTTGCGGCGGGATCGGTAGCTCCATAAACGATCAATTCCGCGTCAGCCACGAGCCAGAAGCTCCGCTGACGGGCAGCCATTCCCGCGCCAGAGGCTTCACGCCCTCCTCCACTCAGCCATGGGCCAGCCCCAGAGTCGTGGCCTCCGGCACCGAGAGGGGAAAGGCTGAGCTGTTGGTCATGGAACCCCTCTGACCCCAGGCCGAGGCGGGTGCGACTGGCACTGGCTTGCTGATACAGACGCTCGTGAAGACCAGGTGCGGGCAGGGGGGCGGCCCACTGGGGAGCGTCTTCCACTTCGGCAAAGGAAAACGAGTTCACCTGCAGCGAGGGGGTATCCACTTCACCGAGGATCCGCACCACGGAAGACAGGGCCAAGCAGATCCACCCCCCTTCGCTGGTGCGGTAGCCCAACTCGAGACGGTAATCCCGATCGCCCAGGGGAACGGGCAAATGCCACTCCACCGATCCGAAGGGCACCACCACCTGTTGAAGGGTTTGGGGCTGGGAGCTCCCATCTGTGCTGCCGGTGACGTCCTTCAACCGGAGGGCAAGATCCCCTCCGCCCTTGGCCCGCTCCCGATCCGCTGCGCTGATCTCCCAGCGGGCAAGAGCCCACTGATGATCCTGCGGGATCAAGGAGATCCAGGATGCGGAAGCGCCTGTTTCGACGGCGGGCGTGGTGGATGCAACGGCAACCGGAGGCGCCACGATGGGTTCGCCGGAGTCCAGGGGGAGGTCACTGACCATCGCTGGGCCAGGGGCTAAAACCGATCCCTCGGACGAATCTGCCTTGGGAGATCGACTCTGAACAGCGGCAATCAGCTGATCCCTGAGCATGCTGCTGTAGCGCCAGATCCCCAGTCGCCGGGCCAATTCCCTGAGCTGGCTCAGGCGCATCTGGGCCAGGATGGCTTTTGAAAATCCAGGGGACCCCATGAACACTTTTGCAAAATTTTAAGAATTCTCACCGATCCCCCCACCCCCTGATCCCTTTGTCAGCACACCCTGATCGCGAATCCGCTGATCTCCAGGTTTTCAGGGGGTTTGAGCTGAATCTCGGCCTGGACGGTCAGAGAAAACAAACATCTCAACCGGTTCCCCCCCCGTTGTCTTCCGGGCCAGGTTGGAGACCTGGGGAGTCTTGCGCCCTCCAAAGCCGCTGAAAGAGAATGGGTGATTGTTCTGGGAGCTGGGGCGGTGAATCAGGCGCAGCCCCGCCACTCCGATCGCTACATTTCAATGGCTGCTGCCGCATTGGATGCAGGGATGGGTCTAGAAGTCTGTCTTTCATGCCTGCCAGCGCTGGCCCTCTTGTTGCCAGCTTTCGTCCACCGCTTCGCTGACGCGCACACCACACCGCGATGGATTTCACGCCCTACCTGCTGACCCCTGACGCGGAATCGTCGGAAGAAGGTCTTCTATCCGTCGACATCCCTGGGCGCATTGCCGTGGCGATGAAAGGTCGATTTTTGTTGCGGGCGGTTTGTAAAAGCTTTGGCGAGAACAACACGGTGTCCTGCGCTGTGACTGATCAAGACAGTTGTTTATCGTACTTGGCGGCCGAATCGGTGCCCGACTACGAGTTGTTAATTTGCACGGATTATCTGGAAAGTGGAAATGGGTTTGAGCTGGTGCGTCTGGCCAAACAAAACCGACCTAAATTGCATTGCATTGTTCTGGCTTTGGGTGATGTGATTCCCGCCGAGCATGCGGATGCTTCGTGGTTGGAAGCTGTGGTTGCTGAGGCGGATTTTGTCGAAGATCAACAACCCTTGAAAGCAGCTGTTGTGGCGGTGATGACTGGTCACTCATATCGCAGTCCTTCGCTGAGAACAGGGCATCTTCCCTATCTGAGTTGTCCCCGTCTTACCCCGAGGGAGTATCAGGTTTTGGATCTGCTTGCCAGTGGAATGAGTGATCGAGAAATTGCAAAGCGTCTTACTGTGAGTGAAGAAACGGCCCACACCTACAGCAAGCGACTTTTGCAGACCCTTGGCGTAAACAACCGCCTTCAGGCCGTCCTCAAAGGCATGCGTTGCGGAATGGTGCAGCTCTGAGCCTGGGGGTCTGCCCCCAAACGGGGGCAGACCCCCAGGCGTTCCCTGATCCATGCTTGGTGACGTTGCGGAATCAGGCCCATGGTCCAGACGCCCCCGTCCTCCTCCACGCTCACCATTGGTGAGCTGCAGGCGGGATATCCGCTCTACTGCAAAGCCTTGAGGATTTTGATCCGGGAGGGCAAGACCATGGAACAAATCAAACGCAGTGTCTGTTGGCATCGCCTCAGCACGCTTCATGCCTGCATGCCCCGTCAGTACAAGGATCCTGAGCACCTTTACTTTCATCTCAGGCGGGAATTGAACCAGTGAGTTCACGGCCTCGGGACAGGCAAATGGTCTGCTGGAATTGGAGCCCGAGGCACAGGCTGTGACGACCGGTGGCACTGCTTGAGCGAGGAGAACGGTGGGGTTCGGCCTGCCGCTCGCCTCGGCGATCCTGTGCTTCTGCTCCCATGGCTGCTCGAAAGGTGTCTCCCGCCGCCCCTCCGGTGCTGGAAGACAGGCTGGTCTCCTCGCTCATCGCTTTGATGGAACGTGGCACCGCGCCCTGGCGTCGTGAATGGGACGGCCAGCGAGGTGGGCAACACGTCAATCTGTTTTCAGGCCGCTCCTACCGCGGAGCCAACCCGATTCTGTTGACCTTTGGCCTGCACCAGCGGGGGGCCAGCCTGCCCTACTGGTGTGGAGCGGTGGAAGCCAAGCGGCACGGTTTGCTGCCCAGGCGGGGGAGCAAGGCAGTCATGGTGTTGCGGCCCCAGGTCTGGCGTCGGTCCTCCACGGTGCTGGATCCAGGATCCGTCGCGACGGGTGCCTCGGAGCAGGAAGGGCACCGGGCTGAAGATCGGGATGAGCGTGTTTGGGTGCGCTACCAGCCCCTGGCCGTGTTCAACGTGGAGGACCTGGAGGGTGAAGCTTTGCAAGGGCTGATCGCCGCCCGCCAGGAGGCGGATCAATCATCCCGACGGCCCGAGCCTGAGCGCTTGGCCCATGCCGAGACAGTTCTGCAGGCTTGGCCAGTACCCATGCACCATGGGGGTTCCCGGGCCTGTTACAACGCCCATGACGACTGCATCCACCTCCCTGAGCGGCGAGCGTTTCATTCTGCGGAGGCTCTGTATGCCACCTGGGCCCATGAAGCCATCCACAGTACGGGCCATCCCACCCGATTGGCTCGCTCTCTCTCAGGGGCCATGGGCACTGAAGATTATGCCCGGGAGGAGTTGCTGGCTGAACTCGGAGCTGTGCTGCTTGGCGAGAGGCTGGAGATCGGCAGCGATGTCAGCAATCATGCGGCCTACCTGGCGGAATGGATCAAGCTGTTGCGTCAATCCCCATCGCTTCTCTACAAGCTGTTGAGTGAGGCACGCCAGGCGGCCGATCTGATCAGCCCCCCTCAGCCAGTGCAGGAGCCTGGCCAGGGTCCATCCCCCACCGCCGCGAAGGGGTGAGGGGTGATGACTGGCCCTGGGCGCTCGGCTCCCTGCGAGAGGGCAGATCAAGCGCTTTAACGTTTCTTCAGACTTTGTTGGAGGGCGGCATGGTCACTTTCACCCTCCCGCAACAGTTGCAGGAGGTAAGTCCCGTAGCCGCTTTTGCGAAGAGGGAGGGCCAGTTGCTCCAATTCATCCTTGCTGATCCAACCCTGCCGCCAGGCCACTTCCTCCGGGCAGCCAACTTTCAGCCCTTGACGATGTTCCAGGGTGCGGATGTAGCTGGCCGCCTCATGCAAGGAATCACAGGTGCCTGTGTCTAACCAAGCCATGCCTCGACCCATCACTTCCA
Source organism: Cyanobacteriota bacterium (assembly GCA_046340755.1). GTDB lineage: Bacteria > Cyanobacteriota > Cyanobacteriia > PCC-6307 > Cyanobiaceae > Cyanobium. Next base: position 2,105 of record JBKDSY010000160.1, on the reverse strand, counting down.
CCCGCAGCAAACCCTCCTCCAGATACATCCGATTGAGATCGGTAATCTCTAACTCACCCCGGGCAGAGGGAACCACCTGTCGTGCCCGGTCCACCACGGTGTCGTCATAGAAGTAGAGACCGGTGACGGCGTAGCGGCTCGTGGGGTGGGCTGGTTTTTCCTCCAGGCTGGTCACCCGGCCTTCCTGGTCGAACCCAACCACCCCGTAGCGTTCTGGATCGCTGACGGGGTAGGCATAAACCGTGGCTCCAGCACCGCTGTGGTTGCTGGCGGTGAGTTGGTTAACCAAATCATGCCCGTGAAACAGGTTGTCTCCAAGCACCAGGGCGGCTGGGGCTCCCGCAAGGAAATCAGCGCCGATCAAGAAGGCCTGGGCCAGGCCATCGGGGCTGGGTTGGACGGCATAGCGAATGGCCATGCCCCAACGACTGCCGTCACCCAGTAATCGCTCAAAGGAGGGAAGATCCACTGGGGTGGTGATGACAAGAATGTCACGGATGCCCGCCAGCATGAGTGTGCAGAGCGGATAATAAATCATTGGCTTGTCATACACGGGCAGCAACTGTTTGCTTGTTCCCTGTGTGATGGGATGCAGTCGGGTGCCACTACCACCTGCCAGGATGATGCCTTTGCGTGGAAGGGATGGGATAGTTGAATTTTGAGGTATGGCAGAAACGGAGGATTTGGGTGAATCCAATCGTATTGAATCATGACTTTTCTATTTAACCATAATGCAGACCTGGATCTGGAAGGGCGAGGCCACTCCAGGGTGCTGACTCCTGGCGTGTCCAGGGCCATCCTGCAGCCGTTGAATTTGCGGTTCGGGCCGTGGGGGCCCGGGGCTTCTCCGCAGCGAGAACCCTGCGCGGGCCTGGCGTGAGAGGAGAGAGAGCTTTGGGCGCGGATCAGGAGGGGTGATCCAACAACGTCAAAATCTCATGGATTGCCCGATTGGTCTGTTCCAGCTGCTCTTGCAAATCCAGGGCGTGAGCCTGCTGGTGATCCCGTTGGCTTGTGACATCTTGAAGCAAGCGCTCCATGTCCACCAGCTGTTGCGATTGGCGCTCCACCAGCCGCTGAAGCGTGGCGACGGGATCCCGCTCCCATGTGGGAATCGCCCCAGCAATCTGCGTGAATCCTTCTCCAGCAAGCCATTGATTCAGCCCTGAGAGCCCTTCGTCGAGGGCCAATGGCATGTCCAAGCGAACCTGTTGAAGTGATGGAGTCCACGGACCCAATCCAATCAACGCGGCCAGAGGATCCCCTTGACGCAGCTCAAGGCTCAGTAGGAGTGGCTGATGCGGGGCATGTTCATCCGCCCAGGCTTGGATCAGGTCCTTGAGGGGGCGCCCACGGCGCTGATCCTTGCCCAGGAGCCGCAGATTGGGATAACGGGACTGCCAGGATGCGAGCCCTAGGGGCCCATCCAGCCGGGCATCGTTGTAATGATGCCACTCCACCGCAGTTCCCGCCTCGGCGGTGATCACCTCCACCACCACGTTCACCGGCTTTTCCTGATCGTTCAGATCCAGCTGGAGCTGGCTCAACCGCTGCGGATCGGCTTCGATCACCAACACCGGTTGGTCCTGGGGCAGGGCCGAGCGGAAGGGGGGGGCGCCCACGGCAATGGTGAGAGAAGGGGTGGAAGACTCAGATGACATCGGGCCTGGCACGTGTTGCTCGGCAGCGCTTGGTGGTAACGAACGATCGCCAGCTTCGCATAAGGTTGGAGGACGCTTCGCTATCGCAGATGCCCCGTTGGTATTCGCCCTGGCCTGTGCCCGCAACCCTGGAAGCTCATCTGCAGGCTGCGGGTTTGCTGCGTTGCCACGAAGAGGCCGAGGCGCTGGCCGGCAACGGGTTGATTGTCTATAGTCCACCTGATGCGGTCTTTGCTGCGGGGGTTGAAACTCTGACCCTGCCGCCCACACCGCAAGCCTTGCAAGATGGATATAAGTTCGTTCGCTCCTTTCATGGGCGTTGTCCTCTGATTGCCACATGGCGGTTGCAAGCGCTGGACACCCAAACCATCCATGGCTGGATCGCTGCAGGCACCCCACCCCATGTCGAACAGCCCATCTCAGCGCCTGATCCCCTCATCGCGC
>JBKDSY010000159.1:0-3906 GCA_046340755.1 Cyanobacteriota bacterium | reverse complement strand
TGAAATTCGATGCGGACAACGAGGTTGAGTTCACCCCGCTCAACAGGATGGCAGAGGCATTGGCACTAAAGTTTCCACCTGTTCCTTGAAGGATCATGGTGCTGGAGCCCCCAGCTCCTGCGGCCTGAACTGTAAAGATATTACCGACAAATGTTCCGGAAAGGAAGTAATTGGTGCCGGCAACCAGGCCCCCCACACTTGTCTGTGTTCGGCCCAGGGCTGATGTGGGCAGAGCCCCAGATCCCTGAATGTCGAGTAGATCACCACCGGCACCAGCTTTGAAATCCGTGATGATATCCAGTCTATTGGCGTAGGTGAAGGTTTGGCCCACGGCGAAGGGACCAGTGCTGGATCGGGCCGTGTAGGTTTGGCTCTCGGTTGTGAGTTGGATGAAGCTGTTGATGGTGTCGGTGCCTCCGGTGAGCGAATCAGCGCCTGATCCCCCGGTTAATGTGTCAATCCCGACATCGCCACTAATTGTATCGTTTCCTCCATCGCCATTCAGGAGATCGGAAAAGTCGCCGCCAGTAAGAACATCATTACCGGCACCTCCATTCAAGGTGTCCAATCCATCCCCACCATCAATGGTGTCATTGCCGGCGTCGCCGCTGAGGGAATCGTTGCCGACGTCACCAACGATGGAGTCATTGTCTTGACCGCCCAGGCAAACATCATCGCCAGTGCCGCAAAGAATCGTGTCGTTTCCAGATCCGCCTTCCAACAGATCGCCACCGTCTCCACCATCGATACTGTCTGAACCCGCATCCCCAAGGATGGTGTCACTGCCCGTACCGCCTAGCAAAGTGTCATTCCCTGACGATGCAGTGATGCTGTCATCCCCTTCACCACCATCGAGGTAATCCTCTTCAGCGGCCCCGATAATCGTGTCATTTCCTTGATCACCAAAAGCCCAATATTTTGTTGTGGGTGTGCCTGTATTTTCAGCATCAAGCACATCTCCGGCCTGGCCACCAACACTGGCTTTAAGATAATCCAGACCTCCAATGTTAATCACTCCACCCAATCCCAAGGTGTCTAATGTGAGGGATCCAGGGTTAGTGGAGACATATTTCAGGGGTGAGCCAGCCCCAGTAAAAGTGACAACGGCAGACGTGGACAAGGTGATGGCATTGGTGAGAGGTCCAAAAACAGGATCATCCGAGCCACGGATGCCAAACCCATTGGCAATGGTGTCAAAAACATTGTTGGCGCCGTCAAAACTAATGCCACCAATATTACCAAAAACATCGAGAAATGCTCCATTTTCAAATATATTGTTGGTGAGCTCTGCGGTGGCGTTTGTTAACCTGTTGCCCCGACGCCTCACAACGCTGGTGTTGCTTGACCGGGTGAATATGTTGGAAGAGATGAAATACTCTCCAACGGTATTATCAGATTGATTGAAAAAATTGAAGGATGATAAAAATCCAGCCTCGTCAAAGATGTTGCCTTCTAGGACCACCGTACCAAGATTGTTAAAGCTGTGCAGGAAGGCTGATCCACCACCATTGGTAACGGTAGGATTGAAACCCTGTTGTCCAACGATATCAATGATGCTATTACTTAGCGTTAAATCGACATTAATGGGACTTGCGGCAACCGAAGTGGTCAGCGACATGTAGAGGTTGCTGTTTCCATCCCATCCGCGATGGGTGCCTGTGAAGTAGAGGCTGTCCAATACATAACTGCCTGAGGTGGATCGCAGGAGCGCTGTTCCATCGGTGGCCCCGTTCGATGTATAGGAAAATGTTAATAGCTGTGGATTTAACGGGTCAGTGGCGCCCAAGACATTGCCGGGGCTGTAGGGACCATCGATATTTTCTTGATAGATCCGCGTGTTGGTGATTGTTTGCCCACTACCTTGAACCGTATAACCAGATTCCGGGTAAGGAGGTGGAGTCACGCAGACAAGCTTGGCCAGGGTGACGACGGAAAATTCATTGGTGCCATCGAGGCTGATGATCTCTGTTCCGCTGGCAAAGGAAGCCGCTTGGATGGCATCTCTCAATTCGGTGGAGGTCGTGACGGTAGGCATGGAGGGTCTCCGAAAAGTGGCAAAAGGTTAGGTAATACCGTAAAAGACTTGTGCTTTCACGGTGAAGATCTGCGGACCGTTGGGCCTCTGGAATGGACCGAGGCGGAAATGTTTTTCATCCAGTCAAGTTCATTGTAGCAACATTGACCACCACAAAAGGAAGTTGGGCCACCTGGGCCTGGATCGGTTGATACACGGCGAGCCATGGCATAAGTCGCCCTAATGGAAGGCGGACGGTTGGCGTTCCAATCCTGTCAGGATTTCCGTAAATTTGACTTGCTCGTGAACGCTGCCCGCCGCCGCAGCCCCAGCGGTGACCAGTCCAGCCAGGCTTGATGCACGCACAGGCGTGGGCGCAGCTCCCAGCCCCGCTCGGCCAGACAATTGGCCAACACCTCGGGTGTGGGTTGGGGATAGGCGGGGTTGATGACGTCCAGGGTGTCGATCCCCCCCAGATCGTCGATTCCTGCCTCCAGGGCCTCGCTGAGCCGGTCGAGGGGCCAGAGGTTGGGAGGCAGTTGCAGGTGCACCTTCCTGGGAAGGATGGCCCTGGCGCAGGCAATGGTTTCAAGGATGTCGTCGCAGCTCCGACGGTCGAGGCTGGTGGCCGGTTGTCCAGGTGGCCTCCAGGGTTGAAGGATCACCTCCTGGAGATGGCCCCAACGGTGGTGCAGCGTCGCCAAGAGTTGCAGGGCGGTCTGCCGGTCATCGGCGCTTTCACCCACTCCCAGGAGCAGGCCCGTGGTGAAGGGGATGCCCAGGCGTCCAGCCTGCTCCAGTTGCCCCAGGCGCCTGGCCAGGGTTTTGCTGGGCGCCTGGCGGTGCAGGGCCTCAAAGGCCGGCCCCACCCCTTCCAGCATCAGCCCCATGGAGGGATTCAGCCGGCCCAGGGCCGCCATCTCGCGGCGGGAGAGGGGGCCGGCGTTGGTGTGGGGCAACCGGCCGAGGCGCAGGGCCAGGTGGCTGAGGCTGAGCAACTTGTGGAACCAGCGTTGGCGGTGGGGAGAGCCCGGCGCCACCTCCCCACTGAGCAGCAACACCTCCTGGGCCCCTGGCGCGGCCCTGATCCGCCGAATGGCCTCGGCCTCGGAGAGAGCGTCGGCCAGGGGGTCGCCGGCGGAAGGGGGGACGCGAAAACCGCAGTAGCCGCAAGCGTTGAAGCAGCCATGGGTCGGCACCAGGGTGACGCTGGGGCTCCAGGTCACCACCCGCCGGCTCAAGGTTTCTTCATGAACCCCCTTCACAATCACCGCAACACTGCGTTACATTGCTTGTCGACGGGGGCCTGACGGGTTTCCGTCCTTCCATCCGTCCCGCTCCGGTGGCGGCTTTCTCCAGCCCTCGGGCCTACAAAAGCTTCCCTGGCGCACTCGACACCTTTACCTGTTCTCATGACCGCCACTCTCCAACAGCGCTCCGGCGCCTCGGCGTGGACCCAGTTCTGTGAGTGGGTCACCTCCACCAACAACCGCCTCTATGTGGGCTGGTTCGGCGTGTTGATGATCCCCACCCTGCTGGCCGCGACCATCTGCTTCATCGTCGCCTTCATCGCTGCTCCCCCTGTGGACATCGATGGCATCCGTGAGCCCGTGGCTGGCTCCCTGATGTATGGCAACAACATCATCTCTGGCGCTGTGGTTCCCTCCAGCAACGCCATTGGCCTGCACTTCTACCCCATCTGGGAAGCCGCCAGCCTCGATGAGTGGCTGTACAACGGTGGCCCTTACCAGCTGGTGGTGTTCCACTTCCTGATCGGCGTCTTCTGCTACATGGGCCGCGAGTGGGAACTGTCCTACCGCCTCGGCATGCGCCCCTGGATCTGCGTCGCCTACAGCGCTCCTGTGGCCGCCGCCTCCGCTGTGTTCCTGATC
>JBKDSY010000158.1:0-13785 GCA_046340755.1 Cyanobacteriota bacterium | reverse complement strand
GCCGCGTTCATCGTGCCGTCCTTGGCCATCACGGTGATCAGGGGCAGGCCATGGCGCTGGCCGATGGCGAAGTCGTTGGGGTCGTGGGCGGGGGTGACCTTCACGCAGCCGGTGCCGAAGGCCGGGTCCACGTGGGCATCGGCCACGATCGGAATTTGGCGGCCCACCAGGGGCAGCTCAATGGTGCGACCCACCAGGTGGGCGTAGCGCGGGTCGTCGGGGTTCACGGCGATGGCGGTGTCGCCCAGCATGGTTTCCGGACGGGTGGTGGCCACCACCAGGTGGTCCACCTGGGAGGCGCCAGGGGCGGCCTCGCCCTCGATTGGGGTGAGGGGATAGCGCAGGTGCCAGAGGTGCCCCTCCACCTCCTTCATCTCCACCTCCAGGTCGCTCACGGCCGAGCCGGAGGCGGGACACCAGTTGACGAGGTATTCCCCCCGATAGATCAAGCCCTGCTCATGGAGCCGCACGAAGGCCTCCACCACCGCCCGGTTGAGGCCGGGATCCAGGGTGAAGCGCTCGCGGCGCCAGTCAACGGAATAGCCGAGGCGGCGCAACTGGCCCACGATCGTGCCTCCGCTTTCCGCTTTCCAGGCCCAGGCCCGTTCCAGGAAGGCGTCCCTGCCGAGGTCGTCCTTGCTGCCACCATCCGCCTGGAGGCGTTTCTCCAGGATGGTCTGCACGGCGATGGAGGCGTGGTCGGTGCCGGGGAGGCACAGCACATTGCGGCCGCGCAGGCGCTGGAAGCGCACGATCGTGTCGATCAGGGCCGTGTTGAAGGCATGGCCCATGTGCAGGCTGCCGGTGACGTTCGGCGGCGGGATCACCACCGAGAAGGGCTCGCCCGGGGCCGCTGGATCCGGGTGGAACGCGCCGGAGTGTTCCCAGGCGGCCTGCCAGCGGGCCTCCGTGCCGGCGGGGTCATAGGTTTTGGGGAGGGGCGAGCTGGCGGCCTCGGTCACGGCGGGGAGGGAGGAAGGGCCCCATGCTCGCAAAAAGAGCCCCATGCCCTCCAGCTGGGGGGCATGGGGCCTGGAAGGGAGGAGGGGGGTGGAGAGCCGTGCCCGGGCTCAGTTGGCCGACGGGGCGCCCTCCTGCACGGCCACGGGAATGCGAGGTATAGGGAAGCCCGCCCGGCTGAGCACGTCAACGATCATGCGGTTGGTGTCGAAGTAGACGTCCCAGCAATGGCTGGTGTGGGTGTAGGGGCGAACGGCCAGCTTGGGGCCCCGCTCGGTGAACTCCAGCACGTCCACATCACCGGATTTGCCAGGAACTTGGTTGGGCACGGTTTCCAGGCCCTTGCGCAGCAGCTCGATGGCCCGGGTAACGTCGGCGGTGTTGTCGAGCTGGGCGACCAGGTCGACGCGGCGGAAGGGATGGGCCGAGAAGTTCTTGATGTTGTCGCCGAAGAGCTTGCTGTTGCCGACGTAGTGACGCACGTTGTCGGGGGAGGTGATGGCGGTGACGAACATGCCCACTTCCTCCACGGTGCCCTCAACGCCTCCTGCTTCGATGTAGTCGCCCACGTTGATCGGGTGCAGGATCTGGAGGAAGGCGCCAGAGGCGAAGTTGCCCAGCAGGCCACTCCATGCCGCGCCGATGGCCACGCCGGCACCGGCGAGGAGGGCGGCGAAGCTGGCGGTTTCAATGCCGAAGAAGCCGAGGATGGCCACCACGAGCACCACGTGCAGCAGGGCGCCGACCCTGCTCAACAGGTAGTTGAGCAGGGTCGGGCCATGTTGCCGCGGCTGAAGCTGCGGCGCAGGAAGCGCATGGCGAACTGGATCAGCCAGCCGCCAACAAACCAGAGGGCGGCGGCACCAGCCAACTTGAAGAGAAAGGGAACAATCACGCCTGCTACCGGGGACAGAGCGGATTCAGGAGCAAGCGTCACCATGGCGACTTGGGGAATCTCCTGCCCCCTACGATGAGATCCCATGACTGACAACATGTTCTTTCGGAAGGCCAACACACTTTTTGATTGGCAACAGCGACGGCCTCTCCCATGGGTTGGACATGCCATAGGTTGATCAGCCCTGGCCTCCAACGACCCCCAATGTTTTTCTCTTGATTTGCATGACTCCGACCGATGGTCTTGGCTACGCGGCCGCCAGTTTGACCACCTTGAGTTTTGTGCCTCAGGCGATGAAGACCCTCCGCAGTGGTGACACCGCCGCCATCTCCCTGAGGATGTATCTGCTGTTCACCACCGGGGTGGCGCTCTGGGGGGTTTACGGCCTGCTGCGGGGGGATGGCCCGCTGGTGGTGGCCAATGCCATCACCCTGCTGAGCGCGGGGTTGATCCTGCAGAGCAAGCTGCGGGCGGTGCTGGCGGGGAGGCGCTGACTCGGAGGGCTCAGTCGTCAAGGCGAGCTTTCGCCAACTGGCGTGAGGTTGAGGCGAGCCGTTGCGCCAGCTGAACCAGGAGCGAGCGACTGAAGGTGCTGGAGCGTCGCAGCAGGTCTTCAAAGGCACTGGCGGGCAGCAGAAAGAGATGGCAGCCATTGGCGCCGGCCCGCACGGAGGCGGTGCGGGGTTGGCTGGTGATCACGCCGATCTCCCCGATGGCATTGCCGGGGCCCAACGTCGCCACCTCCTCTTGGTCGATGCGCACCTGCACGTCTCCCGCGAGCACCAGAGCCAGGTGGTCGCTGCCGGCGCCCTGGGCCATCACCAGGTCCCCGGGCGCCCACGGCTTCACGGCGCCCCGCTCGGCGAGCCAGAGCAGACCGGAGGGATGCACATCGGCAAACATGGCCCAGCCCGTGAGGGCTTCCAGCACCGCCTGCTGAGTCGGGGGAGGGCCCTCCAGCTGGCTCGTCAGGAAGGGGGATGGGGCCAGGTCTGGCCGGAGATCTCGAAGGCGGCGGGGGAGGTCATCGGGATGGCGCTGTCGTTCGAGCATCAGCACCCAGGCGGCCGTGTCGGGATCGGGATCCCGCCAGAGCAGATCAAACACCTGGCGCAGATCGCCGGTCGGCGCCACGGTTGTGGGGAGGGGCTCGAGCCCCGCGGCCTCCAGCCTTGGAGCCAGCTGGCGTCGCAGGTCCTCCACCCGGCTGGCCAGCACGCAGCGCAGGGGCCGAAGGGGTGGATCCCCGGGCACCTTGGTGTCGAGCCAGGCCAGCAGGCCCGCCTCCTCCAACCACTGGGCCTGCAGGGGGGCAAGGCGTTGGCGTTCCAGTTCGCCCCGGGGGCCAAAGCGCTCCACCATTTGGTCCCAGGTGGCTTGGGACAGCCCGGACCCAAGACGCAACCGGTCGAGCTGCTCCAGCTGGCCGGGGTTGAGCTGCTGGGGATGGAGCACGGTGAGGCCCTGCTGCCGAAGGAAGTCGGAGATGGAGGCTTGGGCCACCTCCTGGCGCAGATCGTCGCGCTGCAGCTCCAGGCGGGTTTTCCCCAGCAGTTCGGGATGTTCCTTGCCGAGGAGGCTGACGACGGCGTGGTGGTCGTCGTCAGCCAGCCCCAGGCTCTGCCGCAGCTCCTGGAGCTCCAGCAGGGTTTGGGCCTGATCAAGGCGCCCGCCCCGCAGCATGTCGGCCATCACCTCGCCGTAGACGCGACGCGCAAGGTGCAGGCCCAGGGCCGGCAAGGCCTTCACCAGGGTGAAGACCTCCTCGGGGGATAGGGCGTCGAGGCTACGGCCGTCAAGGGCAGGCTCCAGACCTGGCAGTTCGTGCAGTTGGCGCCGCAAACTGTCGCTGGTGCTCTCCCGCCGGTAGGTGGCCTGATCGCGCCGCCAGCCCCGAAACAGGGCCAAGGAGGTGAGCACGAGCACGAGCGACCGCACAACCTGGCCCCCTTGGGGGCCAAGAACCCCCTGGAGCGGGTCAACGAACCAGAACAGGAGATTGATGGCCACGTAGGAGGCCAGCAGCCGGGAGCGGAGCGCGGCCCGTTCCTTGGCGGCGGGCCAGCCCTGGGCCAGGCCTTGCTGGAGCAAAAGGTGCTCAACCCCACGCCACAGCGCCACCGAGAGCCAGGCGGCGGCGGAGAGGGCCAGGGGAATCATCCAGAGTCGGGGCAGGGGCCCGAGGGGGGGGAGGGGCTGCCAAGCGCGGTCCACCAGGCCCCGATCGAGGGCCCAGGCCCCGGAGCGGAGGTAACCGAGGGGATGGCTGGAGAACGCACTGCCATGGCCGCTCCACTCCAGCAGGAGGAAAAACGCCAACACCAGGCCTGGATAGGAGGCCCAGGCCCAGGCCAGCCCCCGTTTGCCCTTCAGGGTTTGCCAGAAGCCCCGCTCGGCGTCGATGTCGAGGCAGGGGGTTTGGCAGGCCACGCAGGCGCTCCGCTCCTTGCCTTCAGGGGTGATGGTGCGACACATCGACTGGGTGAGCCGGGAGGGGGCGGCCACGTGGGCGGGGGTGCCCAGGGGGCCGCGCACACCGGTGAGCACGGTCTGCACCGGGCCCATGGGGCAGACGTATTGACACCAGGCCTTGCCGCCATAGGCCCAGCCCACCACCAGGGCCGCGAGCAGGGTCACCGTCAACCAGAGGGCCAGCAGGAGGGGATGGCTGTTGCCCCCCAGCAACCTCAGGCAGAGCCCGGCGATCAGCAGGCTCCACTGGAGTTCCACATGGTGACGGCCCAGCCAGGAGTCGGCCTTGACCATCACCAGCTCGGGGCGGTTGCCCTTGCCGGGCCGGGTGCGTTGGCGCCCCAGCGCCTGGGCCAGTTGGGAGACGAAGGCCAGGGGGCAGAGGCGCCGCCAGAGTTCATGGCTGATGGCGCCGATCAGCAGCAGCACCACAGGCACCACGGTGCCCCAGAAGACACGATTGCCGGAGAAGGGGACGTTGGGAATGAGCAGGGAGGCGATCAGGGCGAGCCAGCCACTGATCAACAACCACCGCAACAGGCGGGCGTGCCGTTCTTGAAGGGTGCTGAGCATGGCGGACTTGCCTCATCGGCCGTGCTCAATGTATGAATCAATCTTGCGGATGAAGGTCTGCGTCGCTACCTGGAGTGAGGTGAATCCAGGGCGATCCTCTGGGCCCCTCACCGGGATCAGCGCCTGGGTAACATTACCGCTGGTCCATCATCCCTTGGGCCAGCCCCGACAAGCTGTTTGCGGACCACTTTGTGGAACCAGGAAACGGGAATCAGCCATCCAGCCAGGTCGCCCGCCTGAAGCAGGAGATCGCCGAGGGGCGTGTGGTGGTGATTGCGGGCTCTGGGGTGTCGGTGGCGGCCTGCGGCCAACAGGAGGTGGCTGGCTACAAGGTGGCCACCTGGAGGGGGCTGCTGGAGCATGGGGTGGGGCACCTCAGGGAGATGGATGCCGCCAATAAGAATGAGGAGGACTTGTTGCTCGGCTTGATCAGGAGCGGAACGCCCGACTTGATGATCAGTGCGGCGGAAACAATCACAAAGCGGATGAAAGGAAATAGTGGGGGCACATTCCGTGCCTGGTTGAAGCAAAGCATTGGGCAGTTAAAGGTCACTGATCCCTCGATCCTGGAGGCCCTTTCCGCCCTGTCCGGCGTGCTGGCCACCTTGAATTACGACGACCTGCTGGAGCAGGCCACGGGCCGTCGGGCCATCACCTGGCAGCAGCCCGATGCCGTGCAGGATTGTCTACGGGGGCAGACCAGCGCAATTCTCCATCTCCACGGCCATTTCACCCAACCAGACTCCGTGGTGTTGGGGGTGTCGTCGTACAACCGGGTGAAGGAGGATCCCCATGCCAGTGTTGTGCTTCAGCTGTTGACGATCCAACACACCGTGTTGTTTGTTGGCTGTGGCGATACGGTGTTGGATCCCAACTTTGCCCAGCTGTTGGAGTGGGGCAAGGACGCGCACAAGGATGTGGAACCGCGGCATGTCTTGCTCTGTCGTGAGGCGGATCAAGCGGCCGTGCGACAGAAACTCGCCGCCGCTCCCTGGGTTCAACCGCTGGCCTATGGGGCCGACCACGACGATCTGGTGCCCTTCTTGAGGGGGCTTGCCCCAGCAGGCAGAAAAGGCTCGGGCGCTCCGGCGCCGCTGGTGGCCAGCCTTGATCTGGGTGCCTATCGGTATGCATTGCGCCAGCACTACGGACGGTTGAAGCTGGAGGAAGACCTGGATGCCACCGCCAGCGACATGGGGGAGGTGATGGTGACGGGGGTGTTCATCGGGCAAACCGTGCGGGAATGCGTGGAGTTTCTGCCACTGGTCTTCGAGTTGCCCAAGGAACAGCAGCGACGCCTGCGGCAACAATGGGCCTTGGAAGGTGGGGAGTTGGAGGAGAAAGAGCTTAAGCAGCTACGCCGGTCTTACCTGGAGCAGTCGCCCCGCTCCATTCTCGAGGTGGTGCGGGAGCCGGGCCTGGGGCGGCTGGTGGTGCTGGGGGATCCCGGCTCGGGGAAAACGTTGCTGTTGCGGTATCTGCTGCTGGAGTGGGCCGAGGGCCTGGCGCCAGAGGGCGGGAAGACGCGGCTGCCGCTGCTGATTGAGCTGCGGGATTACGCCCAGCGGCGCCAGCAGGGTGAGGTGCGCAACTTTCTGGATTATCTGCAGCAGGCCCAGAGTTTGCGCTGCCATCTCGATGCCGATTCGGTGGATCACTGGCTTCGGCACCACCCCAGCCGGGTGTTCTTTGACGGCCTGGATGAAATCTTTGCTCCCGCTCTGCGCCAGGAGGTGCAAACGGCGATTGCGCGATTTGCCGACACGTATCCCGCCACCCAGATCATTGTGACCTCAAGGGTGATTGGGTTCAAGCACCAGAGCTGGCGGGCCGAGGGCTTTCGCCACTTCATGCTTCAGGAGTTGGATGAGGAGCAGAGGGACACCTTTCTCCGCCGCTGGCACAGCATGGCTTATCGGGAAGGAGACAAGGGTGAGGTCAAGCGTCTGCAGATCTCGCGGGCCATTGCCCAATCGGCCGCGATCGAGCAACTGGCGGGGAATCCACTGCTGCTCACGATGATGGCCATTCTGAATCGCACCCAGGAGCTGCCCCGTGATCGGGCTGAGCTCTACCACCAATGTGCTCGCTTGCTGTTGCATCAGTGGAAGACGGAACTGGCCTTCGACTCTGATCCCGAGCCAGACTTGGCCAACCTGGATTATAAAGATAAACATAGCCTGTTGCAACGCGTGGCGTGGTCACTGCAATCCGGCCCCGATGGTCTTGCGGGAAACATCATCGAGGAAGGGCACCTTGAGCAGACCCTTGCTGAAGGCCTGGGCGCATTGTCCTGCCGCAGACCCGACCGTGCGGCGAGGGCCTTGATCGGGCAACTGCGGGGGCGCAACTTCATGCTGTCGTTCGTGGGTGGCGGGCGCTATGCCTTTGTGCACCGCACCTTTCTGGAGTATTTCTGCGCCCTGGCTGTCCTTGAACAATTCCAGGTGGAGCAAGTGCTCACGCTAGAGCAGTTGAAGGGCGAGATCTTCGGGCATTGGCGGGATGAGACTTGGCATGAGGTATTGACGCTTCTGGCCGGCATGATCGCGCCACGCTTCATCAAGGAGGTGCTGGCCTGGTTGTTGCAGCAGCCGGATCCAGACCATTCCTGTGAGGCCATTTTCCTTGCGGCGCGGTGCGTTGGGGAGGTGCGTAATCGGCGGGAGCTTGAGGGCTTGGATCACGAGATTCTTGAATATCTAAAGGGCCTGATTCGATTTGATCTTCCATATTACTATGATCCTTGGGAAGAAGATCAGCAGCGAGTTGGTAAGATCCACCAGCGATCTGTGCAGCTTGTGGCCTACGTTGGGTGCGGGCATGCCAACAGTAAAAACTGGCTCAAGGAGCGAGCCCAAACGGATGAGAATTGGGCCGTGCGTCAGAGTGCGGTGAGTGAGTTAGCGCGTGGCTGGAAAGAGGATCCAGAGACGGTATTGTGGCTTAAAGAGCGAGCCCAAACGGATGAGAATGGGCCCGTGCGCCGGAGTGCGGTGAGTGAGTTAGCGCGTGGCTGGAACAAAGATCCAGAAGTTCAGACCTTTCTCCGAGCACTCAAGCCACCACCCCCAGAGATCAGCAACCAAGATGGCCACCACCAGGAGACTTCTCCGGCCTGACGATCCAAGGATCGAGCAAGCACCAGCCCCCTCTGTCAGTGTTTCATGGCGAGTTGCTGGCAGGCGTGGCCGCGGCGGTTGAGCAGGGCTAGAGAAGGAATTCCTGGACCACTGTGAGCTAATGCCATGTCCATTCAGCCGCCCACCCTGGAGGAGCATTTTGCCGCCGTTGCCCCCAAGCGCATCCTTGCCCTGGATGGTGGCGGTGTTCGAGGGATTCTGAGCCTTGGTTTTCTGCATCGAATCGAACAGATCCTGCGGGAACGCCACGGTAACGACCCACACTTTCGTCTCAGCCACTACTTTGATTTGATCGCCGGCACCTCCACAGGCTCCATCCTTGCGGCGCTGCTGGCCCAAGGGCAAAGTGTAGCTGAGATCACCACTTTGTATCTACAGTTGGCCGACCAGGTGTTCAGTCGCCGTTGGTGGGATCCACGAACTGGCATTCTGCGTCCCCGCTACAATCCCCATTCCCTGGCCACTTTTCTGCGACACAAACTGGGACCTGACTGCCGCATTGGTGATCAGGAGCTGTTGAAGACCGGGCTGCTGGTCATGTGCAAACGCATGGATTCCGGCAGCCCATGGCCGATCAGCAACAACCCGAGGGGGCGTTTTTTCCATCCCAGACCCGGCCAAGCCACGATTGCCAATCGTGACTACACCCTGTGGCAGGTGGTGCGCGCCTCCACGGCCGCCCCCACCTTCTTTCGTCCCGAACCCATTCCACTGTCCGTTGCTCCTCAGCCCACGCAAAAACCCCTGTGCGGCCAATTCATCGATGGTGGGGTCAGCCCCCACAAAAACCCATCCCTGCAGGCCTACTGGTTGACCACCCTGCGGGGCTATGGTCTGCGCTGGCCCGTGGGGCGCGATCAGTTGCTGATCGTCTCCGTTGGCACGGGCCGCACCCCCGAAATCTGCTCGTCCAACTGGATGGCCGCCCTGCAGGGAATCACGGCCTTGTGTGGGCTGATGGATGATTGTGGCGACTTGGTGGAAAGCCTGATGCAAGGCATGGGCCATTGCCTCACTGCCCCACGGGTGATTGACTCTGATCTCTCCACCCTCAGCCCCCATGAACTGGTATCAGAGCCGCGCTTCAGTTATGCCCGTTACGACGTGAAGCTCTAC
Organism: Cyanobacteriota bacterium; assembly: GCA_046340755.1. Taxonomy (GTDB): domain Bacteria; phylum Cyanobacteriota; class Cyanobacteriia; order PCC-6307; family Cyanobiaceae; genus Cyanobium. The sequence continues at coordinate 4,626 of JBKDSY010000158.1, read as the reverse complement.
CGAGATCCCCGGGCCAGGGATGGCCAGCAGGATGATCTCTACTTGCAAGATCTTGCCCTCAGTGATGGGCAGCTGGCCCAGATGCACAGAATGGATAACACCAAACCCAAGTATCTTTTGCTGGAGTTGGGTGCCACTGCTGCGAAGGGCAAGGTTTTGGCCGAGCACTTCCCCCACGAATTCGACATCCCAGCCGCTACGCCGGCGGCGGCGCCACCCCATCACCAGGGTTCCACGCCGCCGCGCGTGCACTCCAAGCTTCAACCGCACCGGCCGCGCAAGGGAACGGACGTGAGGGCGATCCGCTTGGATCTCGATCTGGAGTCGTTCACCTATCGCCAAGGCGATGGGGTGCGGTCTGGCAAGCGTGGAGATTGGCTGGTGGAGTGCCAGGGCCATGTCTCCATCGTGGATGACGCCACATTTGCCCGCTCCTACAAACAAATTGCACCGGCCACCTATGTGCAGCAATCGATGGTTTGGGCCGCGCCGTTGAGTGGTGGGGTGTTCGTCTGCAGGGATCCCGAGGGGAAGGAGGGCGATGTCCTCCGCGCTGATCGGTTCCACAGCCTTTACGAGCCGCTGCCGCCAAGGGAGCAGGCTTGAAGGACACCGCCCGACCCCGAGGCACTTTTGACGCCGCCGCTCTGAGGGCTGAATCCAGGCTCACTCCAAGGATGCCCAACCTCCGGGCATCCTTTTGTTCTGTGATTGCGGAGCGGTCGCAACCTTCAGGCTCGTTACGCTGTCCCCAAGCCGCACGAGGGGTCCATCGCCCACCGCCGCAGTCGCAACCCCGACCCGAAAGACCCGCGCGGTGGCGCTGGTTTTAGCGACACCCGTTCCTCCGGCCCAATCCCGCCAACCCGCGATCGGGGCACCCCGCCCCCCAGCCTTGAGCAGCAGCTGGTTGACAAGCTGCGCCGCATTGAGGCGCTGCATGCCAGGCCCGGCAGCGAAGGAGAGCGGCAGGCGGCGGAGCGAGCCCGCGAGCGCATCCAGAACCGCTTGAAGCAGCTGGAGGCCGATGAGCCCCCGATCGAGGTGCGCTTCACCCTCTCCGACCAGTGGTCGCGCCACCTCTTCGTGGCCCTGTTGCGTCGCTACGGCATCCGCCCCTACCGCTACCACGGCCAGCGCCGCACCACTGTCATGGCGCGCCTCAATCGCAGCTTCATGGACGACACCCTCTGGCCCGAATTCCAAGATCTGCGGAGCACCCTGGCCGCCTACTTCGACGCCCTCACCGACCGCGTCATTGAGCAGGCCCTGGAGGTGAAGGCTGGCGATGCCGACGAGCAAGCAGTGGCCGCGCCCCAGCTGGTGCCGCAGGACCATCAGGGGTCGTTGCTGTAAAGCCAAGCCTCCAAATCTGCTGCTGCCCGATCATCCGGCAGGTCCAATGCTCACTGGAGAGCACGCGCGGCGGGCTCATTGACCGCTCGTTTCTGCTCCTCCAAATGACCGCTCGATGTTCCCGCGCTCTCGTCTGCCTTTGCGTCCGTAGTCGATGCATCGGGCACCGGCTGCACCCGAATCGCATCAACGTATGGAACTGGACAGGCATGCCCCTATCTCGGTAAGCTGTGGGTATTCCCTAATCGCTTTGAGAGCACACTTGGCTGGCGAACCACCACCACGAAATGAGGCCCCCGTGCGTAACTGGATTGCTATTGGGATACTGATTGCATCTGCCACGGCGATTACCGCACTGGCCTGCGCGGCGGTGTTCGTTGATCAAAACAATGCCCTGACAATTTTCAATACGGCACTCCCTGTCTTCGCCTCGTGGGTTGGAACCGTGCTGGCCTTCTACTTCGGTCGCGAAAGCTTTGAATCGGCTAACTCGCAGATGCGCCAGCTCATCAGCAAGCTCACTCCAGAGGAGCGGGCCAAGGCTCCCATCTCCGATATCATGCGGAAACTCAGTGACACGACCCATTTGAAACTTGAGAGTGCTGACGACCCAAGCAATCTCGAGCTGAAAAGCCTCCGTGAGAAGTTCACGGATCAAGTCAGCCGGCTTCCGGTTGTCGGTCCCGACTTTTCGCCTCAATTTCTGATCCACGCCAGCACAATCGACAAATATCTAGCCGATGGTGGCAAGGAAACGGATACCCTGCAAACCTTCCTCACTAAAATGAGACAACAAAATCTTGGATTTGATGCGGGTCGCGGCTTTACTCTCGTGGCCGCCAGCGACACGATCGCGACGGCCAAGGCACGCCTGGATGCGCTGCCTTCTTGCCAAGACATCTTCATCACGCAGGAAGGGAAGGGCGATCAGCCCCTCCTCGGCTGGGTATCCAACATCCGACTTGGTAAATATCTTCAGCCCTAACCTTTGTTTGATCTCCTCCAGCATTACGACCCAGCCATGGAGGGCTGAAGCAGCTTTCGACAGGTCTGCCGAGCCTCTCGGACGGTTGCCAGAAACTCCCGGTCCTCTTCAAACGTCTCAGGATGCAGGAGCAGGTTGTGACGACGGAGGCGATGACAGGCCAACCGGATGGTACTGAACGGTGTGTCCCTCCAGCGACGCAGGCTTTGATCGCCAACCACAGTGAAGAGTTCACTAGCGTTGGGCGTGAATGACATCGCATTGATGTCTCCCTGAAGAATGGGCGCCACACGGATTGTTTTATGTGTTTTGCTGTCCCAGCTGCGCATGGTGTTGTCAGTGGAAGCCGAAAGGAGAACACGTCCCCCACGGCTGAAGGTCACGACTCGCACCGCTCCGGAATGGCCAATCAGCGGTTCTCCCCGTGCTTTGGCGGTTCGAGCATCCCAGAGCATCAGGCTGCTGTCGCCTGATCCGGAGACGATCAGGCGACCATCCGGACTGATCGCCAGTGTGTTGACCACATCGTCGTGTCCGACCATCGGTGGGGCAAGGGGTCTGCCGCTGTTGCCATCCCAGAGGCGCAGGGTGGTATCGCTGGACCCCGAGACCAGGAACTTCCCATCCGCGCTGAACCGAACCACCTTCACCCAGTCGCTGTGCCCCAGCAGGGGCTTGCCGATGGCTCGGCCCGTGGCGGCATCCCAGATGCGTAGGGTCGTGTCCTCCGAGGCAGACACGATGCGCCGACCGTCGGGACTGAACGTGACGGATCGAACCGGAGCGGTATGGCCAACCATGGGCGGGCCGATTGGCTTCCGGGAGGCCACATCCCAACGCCGCAACGTGTTGTCCCTAGCTCCCGAGACGAGATGGCGGCCGTCTGGGCTGAAGGCGGCGGAGACCACAGCTTTCGTGTGGCCATGACGGAACTTCCCCACGGGAATGCCCGTGGTGAGATTCCAGAGGTGCAGGCTGTGATCCGTCAGGCCTGCCACCACCAGCTGGCCATCGGCACTGAACGCCAGGGCGTTCACCGCTATGCCTGGCTCCTTGCCTGATGGAGTCAGCAACTCGCCGGCTGGTCTGGCCCAGAGGCGCAAGGTGTGGTCGGCCGCGCCGGACAGGATGTGATGTCCATCGGGGCTGAAGGCGACCGCATTGATCGAACCGTTGTGCCCGCGCATGACATTCTCGCTGGGTTGGCCGGTGCTGGCGTCCCACAGGCGCAGGGTGCTATCCGCTGAACCGGAGACAATTCGCTGCCCATCCGGGCTGAAGGCCACAGCCCGGATCGCATCGGCATGACCCACGAATGGTCGGCCCACCGGGGTGCCCGTGGCGGCATCCCAGAGACGAATGGTGCGGTCGGCGGAACCGGATACGATCTGACGTCCATCCGGCCGGTAGGCCACAGACCGGACATCCTGGGTATGACCGAGCAGGGGGGGGGTGATCGGCTTTCCGGAAGCGGCGTCCCATAGGCGCAAGGTGCCGTCTGCGGCACCGCTGACGATGTGACGGCCGTCGGGGCTGAAACTCAGGGTGCGCACGCTTGAGGAATGGCCCCGTATCGGCGGACCGATGGGTTGGCCGGTGCTGGCGTCCCACAGGCGCAATGTTCGGTCTGTCGACCCGGAGACAATGCGCCGTCCGTCCGGGCTGAAGGCCAAGGCCCTCACTGTGCCGTGATGGCCCTGGAGCGGAGTTCCGTGGGGCCGTCCACTGGCCCCATCCCATCGACGCAGCGTCTTGTCATCCGAGCCTGAGACGATCAGGCGGCCGTCGGGGCTGAACGCCACGCTGCGCACCCGTCCATTGTGCCCGAGCAACGGGGCACCGACGGCCCGGCCATTGACGGTGCTCCAAAGCCGCAGGGTGTGGTCGGCTGACCCGGAGACGAGTCGCTGGCCATCGGGGCTGTGGGCCACGGCCGTCACCGCCCCTTTGTGCCCCACCAGTCGATCCACCTCGCTCCAGCCCATGAGTTGGGCCAGCGCCGACGCCAAGGCGGTGTTCTCCGGGGGGGCCAGCATCCCCCATCCCATTCCTTGGCTGGGTTGTTGCAGCGCAATGGCGCGGATCAGGGCCTCGACCGGCGTGATGGTGGATTCGCTGAGAATTTCGGCAATCTCCTCACGCCATTCCGCCACTCGTTTTTCATGCCAGGCATAGGAGCTGACACCTGCCAGTGCCAGCATGGCCAGGCCCATGGCGATGATCACCTTGCGTCGTCTGCGGGCATCTCTTTCGGCCACCTGGGCGCGCTCCTCGGCCAAGCGAAG
>JBKDSY010000157.1:0-14507 GCA_046340755.1 Cyanobacteriota bacterium | reverse complement strand
TCCAAGGGGACTGAGAGCGGTCCGTTGGAGGCCGCGCAGCACCGTGGGAGCCAACCCCGTGGCGGTCGATCTGGTTCGTCTGGAGACCCTGCCTGAACCCTCGCGGAAGCGGCTTCGCGGGCAGGGCCGGCTGCTCGCCTGAGGGCCAGGGCGTCCACTCCCTTTTCGGCCTAACGGCTTCGCGATCTTTCCACCGATCTCGCCGTGGAGCGGCGTCGGCTGCATGCACAGGTGGAGAGCCTGGCGCGCTTGCGCGAGCGTTCGCAGCGGGAGGGAGCGGATGGGGAGCGAGTGGACGCTGAGGCGCTCAGACCGGGGGCGCTGGAACTCTGGCCCCGCTGGCTCAAGGAGCTGGACATGGTCGATTCGTGGCTGGTGGTGTTGCGCGACCTTGCGGAGGGCGGCGCGTGATGGGGCTGGAGCGACCGAAGCCCTCACCTCAGCTGGGCCTCGGCCCTGGGTTCGAGACCCCGCGGATTGCTTCCGCTCTGGCCAAGCTCGGCCCCAAACCCCAGAGGCCCACCCCAGCCGGGTTAACCGTGGCGTTCAAGCCTGGAGCCATCCTTGGTCAACGATGAGGCCTAGGCCGTGGGACCGGTTGGGGCAACAGAGGTTGGCTTCAGCCCGCCCAGATCGCCTCCAGCTCGATCGATAGACCCGGAAACAGGGGCTCACCCGAGAGGGTTGACGCCGCCTCGATTCGCTGGGGGCTCTCGACGCCTGGCTCTTGAGGCCCCCACACCTCCACCGCCCGCTCCTTGGGGATCAGCAGCCAACCCAGCCGGGCGCCATTGCGTTGATAGGCCGCCATCTTCTGGCGCAGGGCCCTCAGGCCGCGGGGTCCCTCATCGCTCGCACTCGCCAACTCCACCACCAGATCCGGGCAAAGGGGCGCGAAGCCGCGCCGCTCCTCTGCGCTGAGGGCTTGCCAGCGCGACAGGGCCACCAGGGAGGCGTCGGGGCTGAGCACAGAGTTGTCTGGCAGACGGAAGCCAGTGGAGCTGTCGAAGGCCTTCCAATCCCCCCTGGCGCGGGCCCAGGCCTTGATTTGAAAAAAGAGCTCGCCGCTGCGGGAACCCGTTTCGCTACCGGTGGGGGTCATGGGAATCAGGGAGCCATCGGCGGCCAGCTCGAGCACCGCGTCGGGGTTGGTCGCGCACAACTCGGCGAACTCCTCCGGAGTGAGGCGCAACGTGCCGGTGAGGGTGATGGGCAGCGTCAGCGCCTCCGACACAGCGGAACGATCTCCCTGAAGATCCGGGGGGCTTGACAGGGTGACCAAGGACCTCACCGAAAAACCGGAGTCAACCTTAAGTCGCCATCCGACTGTTGAACCGAAGCGCTACCACACCGCTGGCTCTATCCAGGGGATCGACGCTTGCCCTTCAGGGGCTCGACGCTCAGACCACAGGCGTCAGGCCCTGTGGCCCCTGGAGCTGCCAACAGCTCGCTGAACCCCTCACCCCTGCCGCAACCAGGCGGCTGCGTCGCAGGCGTGATAAGTGAGGATGAGATCAGCGCCAGCCCGCTTGAAGCAGAGCAGGGTTTCCAGCACCACGGCCCGCTCATCGATCCAGCCCCGCTCGGCCGCCGCCTTCACCATGGCGTATTCCCCGCTCACGTTGTAGGCGGCGATCGGCTGTTCGCTTTCCTGCCGCAGGCGATAGATCACATCCAGGTAGGCCAGGCCGGGCTTGACCATCAGAATGTCGGCCCCCTCGCCCTCATCGAGCTCCGCCTCGATCAGTGCTTCACGGCCGTTGGCCGGATCCATCTGATAGGTGCTCTTGTCTTTGGGGATGGGTTTGCCACTGGTGGCCCGGGGCGCTGAATCCAGGGCTTCGCGGAAGGGACCGTAGTAAGCGGAGGCGTATTTGGCCGTGTAGCTGATGATGCCCACCTCAGTGAAGCCCTCCACGTCCAGCGCTTCCCGGATGGCGCCCACCCGTCCATCCATCATGTCGCTCGGACCCACCAGATCCGCCCCGGCCCGGGCCTGGGCCACCGCCTGGCGGCAGAGGATCTCCACCGTTTCGTCGTTCAACACGATGCCCTCGCTGGAGACGATGCCGTCGTGGCCGTCGCAGGAGTAGGGATCGAGGGCCACATCCGTCATGATCGCCATGCCGGGATGGGCCTCCTTGATGCCGCGGATGGCCCTGGGGATCAGGCCATGCTCGTTGAAGCACTCGGCGCCGTCCTCGGTTTTGAGGCCATCGGCCACCTTGGGAAACAACACCACGCAGCGGATGCCCAGATCCCAGGCGCGGCCCACCTCCGCCACCAATCCGTCGAGGCTCCACCGCTGGGCGCCGGGCATGGCGCCGATGGGTTCGTTGCCCGCCCCCTCATGCACGAAGAGGGGATAGATGAAATCGCTGGGGGAGAGATGGTGTTCGCGCACCATGGCCCGAAGGGCCGGCGTGCGCCGCAGCCGGCGGGGACGGTAGGTGAGCTCCATGGAGGGCGGTGGACTGGGCGGATCCTACGGACCGCACCAGCCCCGTCCGCCTCAAAGCCGGGCCGAAGCCAGCCAGTCTTGGCGGGGATCATGGCTGCGCTGGCGGCGCAGCTCCTCCAACAGCTCCCGCTCCCGGGCGCTCAGCTGCTCCGGCAGACGCAACACGGGGGTGAGAAACAGATCGCCCCGCCCGCCACCGGCCAGGGGCCATCCCTTGCCCTTGAGGCGCAGGCTGCGGCCAAGGGTCATGCCGGGGGGCACCTGCACCGTGGCCTCGCCGTCGGGGGTGGCCACGCGCAACTCGCCCCCCAGGGCCAGCTCGTCGAGGCTGAGGGGCAGTTCCGCCCGCAGCTGCTCGCCATCCAGGCGCCAGATCGGGTGGGGCTGCAGCTCGATCTGCAGGTAGAGGTCGCCGCGGCGGCCCGTGCCCGGCTGCAGGTTGCCCTTGCCCTTCAACCGCAGGCGACCGCCAGCCTTCACGCCGGCGGGGATGCGCACCTGCACCCGCTCGTTGTTGACCGCCAGGGTGCGCTCGCAGCCGCGGAAGGCATCTCCGTAAGACAGGCTGAGGGTGGCCTCCGCGTCGAGGTTGACGGGGCTCGAACGGCTGGCGCCTCCCGGGAAGCCACCCCCCGGGAAACCGCTGCCGAAGCCGCTGCCAAACCCACCTGGAAAGCCGCCCGCAAACCCCCCAGCCCCGCCGCCGCCGCCGAAGCGACCCAACAGGTCGTTGATGAAGTCGTCAAAACTGCCGTAGCGCCCGAAATCCACATCGAAGCCGGCGCCGGGGCCGCTGCTGGCCCCGCCCATCTGGCTCCAGTACTGCCCGAACTGCTCGTAGCGGCGCCGTTTCTCCGGATCGGAGAGCACCTCGTAGGCCTCGCTGATCTCCTTGAACCGGGCTTCGGCGGCCTGGTCGCCGGGATTGACATCCGGGTGGTATTGGCGGGCGAGCTTGCGGAAGGACCGTTTGATCGTCTCGGCGTCCGCACCCCGCTCCACCTCCAGCACCTTGAAGTAATCGCGATAGCCGTTGGCAGTCATGGGTCCGGGCTCCTTCGGGCATTCTCTCAGCCTGCTCCCGCGCCGTGGGGGGAGCGCCTTGGGGGATGGCCGTACGAACGCACGGCCACGCCCCTTAACCTGCTTCAGGCTTTTTGGGTGTCTGGTGGTGGGTCGACGCGTTGGGCTTGGGCTGACCGTTCTGGTTCCGTTGGTTTGGGGGGTGGGGCCTGGGGCCCTGGCCACCCCTGACCCCTCCATCGCCACGAAACAACCTTCCACCACCCCGACCCTGGGCCCGGCCTTTCAGCGCTCCACCAGCGAACAGCTGGCCCTGGTGGACCATCTACGCCGCCAGGGCGCGGTGTTTTATGGGGCCTGGTGGTGCCCGGCCTGTTTCAAACAGAAAAATCTTTTTGGTCAACAGGCAGGCGACAAGCTGCCCTACGTGGAGTGCGAAAAGACGGAGCAAGAGCGTGAGCGCTGCCAGCGGCTCGGGATTGCCGCCTACCCCACCTGGGTGATGGGCAAGGAGCGACTGGAAGGCGTGCAAAGCCTGGAACGCCTCGGCCAGTGGAGTGGTTTCCGAAAGTAAAGAATCGTGGCTGGGGTTGGAGGAGGAAAAAGGGGCTAAGGTGGAAATGTGTGGAGAAGAAAACAAGAAAAACGTTTTACGGGAAATTTGGTCTGACTTGGCATTCTTCGATACAAGGGATAGACATCTGGAAGATTTACTGTATTGTTCGCTAAGTTCCACTCCGCTCATGGACAACAGGAACATCCGAGAGCTGTCCTTGCGGGAAGGCGCACTACCCAATCTTGTGCTGCCAGTAACGAGTGTTCAGCCATCATTAACAATTATTGCGACTTCCCTCAGTTTCCTTCTTGCCTTTGGGATTACCTGGCTTTTTCAGGGTCACATTGTTAGGGCTACGTCCCCCTGTTTGATTACACCATCCTCGCTTGGAGTTTTCTCTCCGCTGTAGCAAGCGCCACCTTCGTGGTGGCCGAAGGTTTTACTCTCTGCCGAAAACTGCCAAGGTCAATTATTTCCAAAGCTAGAGCCGGCTGCGGGGTTCAGTCAAGAGGCCGCGTGATAACTGCTCCGCACCAGTGGGCCGCTGCGCACCTGGGCGAATCCCAGGGCTCGGGCTTCCGCCCCTAAGTCCTCAAACTCCTCGGGGGTCCAGTAACGGGCCACGGGAAGGTGGGCCAGGGAAGGCCTCAGGTATTGCCCCAGGGTGATCCGCTGGCAATCCACCCCCCGCAGATCCCGCAAGGTGGCCAGCACCTCCTCCCGGCTTTCCCCCAACCCCAACATCAGGCCGGATTTGGTGGGAATCCCCGGCGCCAGCTCCCGCGCCGCCGCCAACAATCCCAAGGAGCGGGCATAGGTGGCCCCCCGCCGCACCTCCCCCTGCAACCGCTCAACCGTTTCCAGGTTGTGGTTGAAGCACACCGGTTCCGCCGCAAGCACCGTTGCCAGCCGCTGCCGCTGGGCCTCCACCGCCAGGCGGGTCTCCCGCTGCCCCCCCCAGAAATCCGGGGTGAGCACCTCAATGGCCACCGTGGCGTCCCGCCGACGGATCGCCGCCATGGTGTCGGTGAACAGCCGGGCGCCATGGTCGGGCAGATCATCCCGGGCCACGGCCGTGAGCACCACGTAGCGCAATCCCAGTAGCCCCACCGCCTCGGCCACCCGCTCCGGTTCCGCCCCGTCCAGGGGGGCGGGGGCTTGACCCTTCTCCACCTGGCAGAACGCACAGCTGCGGGTGCACACCGGCCCCCCCAACAAAAACGTTGCCGTCCCCGCGGCGTAACATTCGGCCCGGTTCGGACAACGCCCCTCCTCGCAGATGGTGTGCAGCCGCTGCCCCTTCACCACCTCCTGAACCTCGGCCAGAGCCGAAACCGTGCCCACCGGCCGTCGCAACCACTCAGGGAGCCGCTCCGCAGGGGGAATGGCGCTGTAGCGGCTGGATCGCGACGGGCTCATGGCGGGGGTGGCAGAACGGGTGAAAAACGCAGGGGGCCCAGGAGGACTCACTCCATGCGCCGACGGCCTTCGAAGGCCCGGGCCAGGGTCACCTCGTCGGCATACTCCAGCTCACTGCCCACGGGCAGGCCGTAGGCAATGCGACTGACCAGGGTGAAGGGTTTCAACAGGCGGGCCAGATAAAGGCTGGTGGTGTCTCCCTCCACGCTGGGGGTGAGGGCGAGGATCACCTCCGTGGCGTTTTCCCGGTCGACCCGCTCCACCAGGGGCTGGATGTGCAGTCCCTCGGGGCCCACCCCCTCCATCGGCGAGATCAGCCCCCCCAACACGTGATAGCCCCCCCGATACTCCCGGGTGCGCTCCATGGCCAGCAGATCGCGGGAGTCGGCGACGACGCAGATCTGGCCGTTGCGCCGCTCTTCGTTGCGGCAGATGTCGCAGAGCGGCTCGGCGGAGAGGTGAAAGCAGGAGCGGCAGTGGCCCACCTGGCTGCGGGCCGCCAACAGGGCGTCGGCAAAGGCGCGGATCTGCTCCTCCGGTTGACGCAACAGATGGAGCGCCAACCGCTGGGCCGTGCGCGGACCGATGCCGGGGAGCCGCTCAAACTGATCAATCAGCCGGGCCAGAGGTCGAGTGAAGCCGCTCAGCGCTCCAGTGCGGGTGCGGTGAATCTAGGGGCGTCTGGCCAGAGGGAGAATGGTTGGCAAGCTTCCGGTGTCGGTCCCGCCGACGCCCTCTCCCCGCGCGCCGCCCCCATGCCCTCCCCCTCCCGTCTTTCCTGCCCCCATCGGTTGGCCAGCGCGGCCGCGGCGGCCACCGCCCTGGCCCGCCAGGTGGGCCGCACCGCCCTGGCGGCCCTGATGGTGGTGGGCCTGATGGGGGGCCTGGCCTCCTGCAGCGCGGCGGCGGCGGGGTTGCAATCCTTTCAAAGCCCTGACGGGCGCTACGCCTTTCTCTACCCCACCGGTTGGAACCGGGTGCAGGTGAGCAGCGGCCCCCAGGTGGTCTTCCACGATCTGATCAACAGTGATGAAACCCTCAGCCTGGTGATTTCCGATGTCAACACCATCAACGACCTCACCGATCTGGGCGGCGCCCAGGCGGTGGGAGAACGGCTCAAGCAGGTGGTGATCGCCCCGGAGGGCAGCGGTCGGGAGGCGGAATTGGTGGACGCCCAGGAACGGCAACTGGGCAACCGCACCTTCTACGACCTCGAATACAACGTCCATCTGGCGGATCGCAACCGCCATGAGCTGGCCACCGTTGTGGTGGATCGGGGCCGTCTTTACACCTTCGCCGCCAGCACCAACGACGTGCGCTGGCCCAAGGTGCGCGAGCTGTTCCAGCGGGTGATCACCTCCTTCAATCTCCTGATTTGACCCCCTCCATCCGCCCTGGCCCTGCCATCACCGTGATCGGGGATGGGTTGGCAGGCAGTGTGCTCGCCCTGGAGCTGGCGCGGCGGGGCGCCAGCGTGCGCCTCCTCGGAGCGGAGCAGGCAACGGCGACGGCCCTCAGTTACGGCGCCCTCCCCCGCGGCAGGGCCTCCCGGGCCTGGGCACGGCTGCAACGGGCCCATGGCCCCCTGGGCTGGCGAGCCAGCGGCCTGGTGTTCCACGACTCCCGGCCAGGGCTGCCCGCTGGCCTGGCGGCCCTCACCCGGGTGGTGCCCTTCCCCCTGGCCCGGGTGGATGCCCCCACTTGGATGGGGGCCCGGGGCGCCGCCCTGGCCGCCGCGGGGGTGGAGCATCGCTCTGGTCGGGTGGGGGGGGTGCGGGCCCGGCCCTCCGGCGGCTGGTGGCTGGATTGGACCTCCGCGGTGGCCGGGGAGGGCAGCGCCCAGCTCGTGGCGGAGACCGTGGTGCTCGCCGCCGGAGCCAGCTGCCGGGCCCTCTGGCCGGCCCTTCCCGTCCGCCTGCGCCACAGCTGGGCCGGCGTGCTTCTGTTGGAGGCTGGCGGTCCCCCCAACTCCTGGCTCGACCAGGCCCGGAAGGGGCGCATCGTGCAGCCCCGTCACTGGCGGCGGCCGGCCCTGGAGGCGGCGGCCGCCGAGCTGGAGCGGCCGGCCTGGATCGTGGATGCGGGGATGGCCCCCCGGGGGGATGGGGTGGTGGTGGGTCAGATCACGCTGATCCCTCCAGCTGCCGCCCACCCCACCGTGCCCCTGGGCCTGGAGCCCCCGGACCCCAGCTGGATGGAGGAGCGCCTGCGGAGTGGGTTGGGGCAGCTGGACCCCGAGCTGGCGGGTCTGGAGGCCCCCTATCGGCAGGTGCCGGTGAGTTTCTGCTCCGATGGCCAGCCCTTGGTGGGTCCGGTGGCGGAGGCGCCCGGGCTGTGGGTGTTTGCCGGCTTCAGCGGCGCCTTCTCCCGGGTGCCGGTGGCGGCGTCGGGGCTGGCCTCCCGGCTGCTCGGAGGGGCGGCGAGCTGATCCTTCTGGCGGCGGCGTTGGGCCAAGCAGTGCATTCTAGCTCCTGGTGCGGTGGGTTCTAAATCCGGGAGCAGCGGTTTTTAGAACAGAAAGAAGGAGCCCCGGCGCTCCTCCGGACCCTGGGGAGAGGTTTGGGCTTCGGCGGGACCAGGCCAATCAATCTCCAGATAACTCACGCCCCCCTGATCGAATGGCCGACCGTCGAGATGGTGGATGTTCAATTTGGTGGTGCTGATTGCCGTCATCAAGCCGCCAAGCTCCATCGGCCCCATGTCGGTGTTGAGATCATTGCCCGTCTGCATCAAGAGAGCGGGCAAGCGCACCAGTTGATCGGGACGGCTGAGCTTGCGGAAGAGAGCTTGAACCGCCAGCTGCTGCCGTTCCATGCGGCCGATATCGCCGGTTTCATCATGACGGAACCGCAGAAAACCCTCCAGATCCCTGCCTTTGAGGGTTTGTAATCCTGGCTGTAGATCGATGTATAAACCCTGGGTGTTGTCTGTGTAAACCATTCTTTTGGGCACGTTCACCTCGATGCCTCCCATCATGTCGGCAATGCGACGAATGGCACTGAGATTAATAATCATGTGATGGCGGATGGGACGACCCATGCGAGAGGACAATTCGCGCTTCAAGCTCTCAATTCCACCGACACTGTAGAGCGCATTGATTTTCATGGCTCCATGCTGTTCCGACTCGATGTAGCTGTCCCTGGGAACCTGCGTGATGGTGGTGTCACCTCCTTCCACCCTCATGGTGGCGATGACATCCGTGTTTCCTCCGCCCACATCCGTGCCGAGAATCAATACATCATCCTGGCCGAGATTGCTCCAGGCGCTGAAGGGATTGATCAGCTGCAGCGAGGGCTTCCCCGTCTCCTTGCTGGCCAACAGCCTGGTCAATGGCCCGGAGAGGGCAAGGCCCGCCACCAGGCCCAGGGCCACCGCCGTCAGCACGGGCAAGACGGCGGAGCGAGGGCGGGGTTGGGGGTGGGATCGGCGGCGTCGCGGCATCTAGGGGGCGGGGTTACAGCCGCAGAGGTTCATCGGACCGCAAGCCCGCCTGCACCCTCCAGAGATTGGCATAGGCCCCTCCGGCGGCGAGGAGAGCATCATGGCCACCCATTTCCACAATTCTGCCCTGCTCCATCACCACGATGCGGTCGGCGTGGCGCACGGTGCTCAGCCGATGGGCAATCACCAGGGTGGTGCGGTCCTTGGTGATCAGATCCAGGGAGCGCTGGATCGCGGCTTCCGTTTCGTTGTCCACTGCGGCCGTGGCTTCATCCAGGATCAACACGGGAGGGTTTTTGAGCAGGGCCCGGGCCAGGGCCAGCCGCTGCCGCTGACCCCCGGAGAGCCGCTGGCCCCGCTCCCCCACCACCGTGTTGTACCCCTGGGGCAGGGCCTCGATGAAGGGGGCGGCTTCCGCCAGGGTCGCCGCCCGTTCGATGGCGGCCGGGGGGGCATCAAAGCTGCCGTAGGCGATGTTTTCCGCCACGGTGCCTGGAAACAGGAACACCTCTTGGCTCACGAGGCCGATGGCCCGGCGCAGATCCCCCAGGCGCAACGCTTCGATGGGAAGGCCATCGAGCAGGATCGCGCCCGCCTGGATGGAGTAGAGGCGGAGCAACAGCTTCACAATCGTGCTCTTGCCTGAACCGGTGGCCCCCACCAGGCCCATCGTGGAGCCCGCGGGAATCTCCAGATCAAAGTGGCGCAGCAGGGGCGGCCGATCTCCGTAGGCAAAGGTGACATCCCGGAACAGGATGTGCCCGCTGACCCGGGCAGGATCCAGGGGCCGATCGCCGGAGGGGATGGCGATGGGGATGTCGAGCAGGTTGAGCACCCGATGGGTGGAGGCCATGGCGCGCTGGTAGTCATCCAGGGTGCGGCCCAAGGTGGTGAGGGGCCAGAGCAGACGCTGGGTGATGAACACCAGAAAGCTGTAGGTGCCGACGGCGATCATGCCCTGCCAGGCCTGCAGGCCTCCGATCACGAGGATCGAAAGGAAGGCGAAGAGGATCGCGAAACGGATCAGGGGAACGAAGGCTGCCGAGAGGCGAATGGCCCGTTGGTTGCTGAGCCGATAGGCCTCACTGTCTTGCTCCATCCTGGAGCGTTCCCAGGCTTCGGCGGCATAGCTCTTGATGGTGAGCATCCCCCCCAGGTTGTTGGCCAATCGCGTGGAGAGGTCGGAGGCCCGGCTGCGCACGTCGCGGTAGAGGGGCGCCAGGCGCTCCTGGAAGCGAAGGGAGCCCCAGAGGATGAGGGGGATGGGCAGAAACGACACGCCGGCCACCGTCGGCGAGAGCACCACCATGGCGGAGCCGATGGCCACCACCGTGGTGATCAGCTGAAGCACCTCGTTGGCGCCGTGGTCAAGAAAGCGCTCGAGCTGGTTGATGTCGTCATTGAGGATGGTCATCAGTTGACCACTGCTGCCCGACTCGAAGAAGGCCATCTCCAGCCGCTGCAGATGGTCGTAACCCTCGATGCGCAACTCGTGCTGCACCTGTTGGGCCAGGTTCCGCCAGAGCCAGGCATAAAGATATTCAAACAGCGACTCCGCGCTCCAGATCAGAAACGACAGACCCGCGAGCAGGGCGAGCTGGGACGGAACCGTCTGGAAACCGAGGGAGGCCAGCCAGGAGGTGTCTTGTTGCACCACCACATCCACGGCCAGGCCGATGAGCACCGGCGGCGCCAGATCAAACAGCTTGTTGAGAATGGAGCAGATCGACGCCCACAGGACCGTGCGTCGATGGGGTTGGAGCCGGCGCAACAGACGCGCCAGCCCCGAACTCCGTTTCACCAAAGAGGGCAAGGAACCTCAGCGGTCATAGCCGCCAACCCTGGCAGAGCGGTCGCCGTAGCCACCGCCGCCGCCACCCCGGCCGTTGCGGTTCCGGGGGCCAGCACCGCCGCCACCGCCACCGCCACCGCCTTCCCTGGGGGTGGCCTTGTTGACGCGGATCATGCGGCCCATCCACTCCACATCCTGCAGGTCTTCGATGGCTCGTTGCTCGGAATCGGCGTCTGCCAATTCAACAAAAGCAAAGCCCCGTTTGCGCCCCGTCTCCCGATCAAGGGGAAGACTGCATTGGCGCACTTGGCCATATTGACCGAACAGGTCAACGAGATCCTCGCGTTCGGCTTCAAACGAGAGGTTGCCAACGTAAATGGTCAGTCGTAAGTGGGTCCTGGAACAGATTCGTTTGGTGCTGGTGTCCCAGGAAAGATCAGAAAGCGGTGAAGACCAGCGGGGGGAAGGCCCGCGGAGTGGATCCGGGGACAACCTGTGGGTCAAGGCCGGCTGAGCGTGCCGAAGGAAGCCTGAACACTGAGGAATCTCACAAACCCTACATCGCCAGGCGCACCAAACATTGAGGAGTGTGAAGGGAGTCGGAAGGAATCTGGAAGAGGCGGGCTCGCCACAGCAAAGTGGTCCCATTGTCAGCAAACGCTGATTTGGGCTGATCCCGGATGATCCACTCCCTCCCCCCTCCTCCCGTGCCCTGGAGCCTTTCCTGGCGTGAAGATGGCGAACTGGAGGCCCAAGACCGTTTCGATCTTCTTCAAACCCTGATGATGGTGGAAACCTCCGAGGCCCAACCCGCCCTGGTGTTTGCCATGGAGCGGCTGACGGTCACGGAGATCACCAGCCTCTCCACCGGAGGGGTGACGGGGATGTGCGCCTAACCGCGCTGGTTTGGGTCGAGGGAGGGGACCTTACAGGGAGTAGCGCCGGGCCGTGGAGGCCCGGCAAGCGCTCCGCGCCGAATCGATGCTCGTGCCCTGGGTGAGACGATCCACCACGCAGCGGCAGGCGTAATCCGCCATCCCCGCCGGTGCCACCTTGCCCGACTGGGCCATCTCCTGCTCGAAGGCCACCAGGCAGTAGGCCTGCACCACGGCATCGATGTTGGCACCGCGCACGGGCGTGATCAGCGGGTGCACAAGGGCGCTTGTCACCAGCGCCAGGCCGGTGACAAGGAATCGGGATCGACTCATAGACGGGAAAGTTGCAGTTCCTTGTTCATCACCCGCAAACGCTGCAGGTTGGCGACCACTTCGGCGGGGATGTTCTTGGGCAGATCGATCGTGGTGTGACTGTCATAGATGCGGATCTTGCCAATGGAGCGCCCGGTTAAGCCACCTTCGTTGGCGATTGCCCCCACGATGTTGCCGGGCCGGACCCGATCGCGCCAGCCCACCTCGAGGCGAAACCGGTCCATGTGGGCTTCCGGGGCCCCATCGGACTCCGCGCGGGGAGACGACGGCCGGGGGGCGCGGCGCCTGGTGGAGGGTTCCGCGCTGCTGACGGGGGGGGGTGTGAAGCGCTCCTGCTCATTCATCAGCAGGGGCTTGCCCCGCAGACCCAGGGCCAGGGCCGCCTCCGCCAGGCGCTCCGGGGTGGCGCCGTGCTCCCGGGCCAGCCGTTGCAGCAGTTCGCCGAGCAGGGCCCGTTCCGTTTCCGTGAGGGGGGAATCGGTGAGGAGAGCGGCGAGGCTCGACTCCAGACGGTTCAAGCGCCCTTGGTTGATGCTGGCGTTGGAGGGCACCTCCATGGGGGTGATGGTGTCGCCCACGGCCCGCTCCAGTTCCCCCAGGAAGCGCTTCTCCCTCGGGGTGAGGAAGAGGATGGCCTGGCCGGAACGGCCCGCCCGGCCCGTGCGACCGATGCGGTGCACATAGGCCTCGCCGTCAAAGGGCATGTCGTAGTTGATCACCAGGGCAATGCGATCCACATCCAGGCCCCGGGCGGCCACGTCCGTGGCCACGAGCACATCAAGCCGGCCATCCCGCAGGCGCTGAATCGTGCGCTCCCGCTGGGCCTGGGGCACATCGCCATTGAGAAGCGCCACGTTGTGGCCTTCCCGTTCCAGGGCCTCCGCCAGGTTGAGGCTCACGGCCTTGGTGCGGGTGAAGACGATCACCCCTCCCTGGCCTTCGGCTTCCAGAACCCGTTGCAGAGCCTCGGGCTTCTGCTGGGGGTGCACCATCAACACCCGCTGCTGAATGCGGCCACCATCGCCCTTGCGGCTGTGGATCGTGATCTCGGCGGGGGATTGGAGATAGCGGTTGGAGAGGCGGCGGATCGCCGCGGGCATGGTGGCCGAGAGCAACACCACCTGGCGCTGGCTCGGCAGTTGGTCGAGCACCCACTCCACCGACTCGATGAAGCCCATGCGCAACATTTCATCGGCCTCGTCGAGCACCAGGGTGCGCAAGCCGGAGAGGTCGAGGGTGCCCTGACGGATGTGGTCCATGACGCGCCCCGGGGTGCCCACCACCACCTGCACGCCCCGGCGCAGTTGGAGGAGCTGTTCCCGGAAATCGGCGCCGCCGTAGAGGGGCAACACCCGCACCTGGGGGAGGAGGGAGGCAAAGCTGGCGAGGGCCTCCGACACCTGCAGCGCCAGCTCTCGGGTGGGGGTGAGCACGAGGGCCTGCGGGCGACGCTCGGCGGGATCCAGGCACTGGATCAGGGGCAGGCCAAAGGCCGCGGTTTTGCCGGTGCCCGTGCGGGCCTGGCCCACCAGGTCGCGGCCCAGGAGAAGTTCGGGGATCGCGGCGCGCTGAATCGGGGAGGGGGTGTGAAACGCCATCGCCTCCAGGGCGGCGAGCAGCTCGGGGCGAAAGCCAAAGCGGGCGAACTCGCTCACCGGTGCCGCGCCAGGGGCAGGCTCCACCGGTTCGGTGGGGTTGAGATCGGACTGGAGGGTCTCCAGGCCATTGAGGAGGGTGGGACTCCCTTCCTCCAGGCTGGAGCAGGGGGGAGCCGTGGTCAGCCCAGCCTCGGCGAGGGTGGCGCTGGACGTGGAAAGACAGTCAGACAAGGGATGTCCTCGGGCTTGAAGGCCATGAATCCTTCAACAGAGACCTGCAGCTGGCCCATAAAGAAATCCCCCCAAGGGAGGAATTCTCATCAAGAGAACATTTGCCTTGACCTTGACCGTTCCAAAAAAGAACCAAAGTCCTTGTTGCCAACAAGGTGTCGCAAACGAACCGTTTCAGAGCTGCGTCAGCTTCATTAAAGGGTGAAAAACCAGCCTAGCATCAGTTGGGCCCTCCTCCTCTTGGGCTGGACATCCCCCGGCGCTGAGCGACGGAGCCGCTGGTGCAGGGAATCCAAACGGTGCGGGGAACCCAAAAGGTTCAGGGAACCCAGACGGTGCGGGGAGCGCAGACGGTGCAGGGAACCCAAAAGGTTCAGAGAACTCAAACGGTCCAGGGAACCCAAAAGGTTCAGGGAACCCAGACGGTGCGGGGAGCGCAGACGGTGAAGGAAACTCAAACGGCGCAGGGAACCCAAAAGGTTCAGAGAACTCAAACGTTCCAGGGAACCCAAAAGGTTCAGGGAACCAAAACGGTGCAGGGAACTCAAATGGCGCGAGGGGCTCAACCAACGGCCGCGAAGGACTGACACCCGCAAGGCTCTCGGGGGGGGAGCAACCTAGGAGCACCTCCAAGCCAGAGGGGAAGCGCGGCGGGTGAAGGACGAAACGGCGGGCTCAGGAGCGGCCGAAATCATCCTCGAAGCGCTCGATGTCGGCCTCGCTCAACGACTCGCCCCGCTGCACCTCCACGATTTCCAGGGCCTGGGCGCCAGCCTCG
>JBKDSY010000156.1:0-3363 GCA_046340755.1 Cyanobacteriota bacterium | reverse complement strand
GTCTGGTTCCACTGCAGGCAGGTGGACAGCGGCGTGTAAAGCCACCAGCCGATCCACTCCACCGGCGTGGGGAGGCTCAGGGCCTGGGTGATCGCCAGGCGCCAGGGGCGGCGGGCATGGGTGGCATCAAGGATCACCGGGGTTCCGGCGGCCACGGCTTCCCGCAGGCGTTGGTGCAACAGGCCCTCGATGTCGCGCCACGGGCCTTGCACCGCCGCATCCCCGAAGAGCTCGCCCCGCACTGCATCGGTGGAGAGCACCACGGCCCCGGTGAGCTCTGCCAACACCTTGGCCAGGGTGGTTTTTCCGCTGGCGGGCGGGCCGATCAAGAGGTGGCAGCGCAAGGGTGCCGCTGGGGAGTGGGGAGGCAAGGGATGGGGGGCAGCGGGTGGGGAGAGATGGCCTCCCTCCGGTTCAGTCTACGAGCGAATAACCAAAGCACATCCATTGCGGTAGCAAGGTTCTTTCTTTGAAGCTTGCTTTTTCGCAGGAAAAAAGGGATCCAATCCACCTGTGCTGCCGAGGCTGCTCCCAGCGCCGCAATCACCCATGGACTCCCCGCGCCTCCCCTCCCCCACCCAGGCTCCCTCCTACCGCCTGCCGGAGTTGTTTCAGGACATCCGCCTGTTGGATCTCCTCGAGCTCTCTGGCACCACCGTGCAGACCAGTCGCCTGCTGCGCCTCAGTCAGCCCACCATCAGTCGCCGGTATCGCAGCCTGGCGGAGGATTTCGGCCTGGTGCGGGATCGCTACCAGCTGCGGGGTTGCGGCTACGGCACCTCGGCCCCCATGCAACTGCTCCGCCTGGCGTGTCGGGTCCATCGCCTGGCCGCTGGTGTGGCTCGCCTCGGCTGCGACATGCTCCACCATCCTCTGCTCGGGGTTTGCCCTTGGTTGTTGCCCACCCCCCAACGGTTCCGGTCGGCGGCCACCTGGCTGGAGCTGGTGCGCCAGGGTGTGCTCGATGGTGCCCTGCTTTCAGGTTTGGAGCTGGAGGTGGCGGAAGGGGTCAACCTTCACGGTCTGGCGTTGTTGCCCTTGGGGGGGCTGCCTTTGGCCCTGGCGGTCTGTCCCGTGGCGCCGTTGCCAGAGGGGCTCTCTGGGGAGGCTCCCAGGCCGCCGGTGCTGGTGCCGGATCGGGGCGTGGCGCCGGGCCTGCGCCAGGTGCTTCAGGATCTGGGCCTAACCCTGCGATGCGGCGGCAACAGCCTGCGCAGCCCCTCCGACTGGATCCGTCGGATTCAGGCCAGCTCCCTGGCCCTGGTGGTGGCGGATCGGGAGGGGGACAGCTGGGCCACCCTGCGCCGGATTCCCCTCGCCTCGGCTCCTGTCAGCCCGGTGTGGCTGGCGCTGCCGGCTGACTGGCGGGAACACCCGGTGTTGCGCCAGACCGCCCGGCAGTTGGGGTGGATGGATGGCCGGAGCGAACCGCACGCCGACAGCCCCAGTCGACAACGGGGCTTGATCCCCTCACCCCAGGCCCCCCAGGCGGATCAACGCTCCCACCACCACAAAGGCGATCGCCAAGGTGGTGATGCCGCGGATGTGCCAGGCCAGGCCAGCCAGGCGCTCGTCGGTCAGGGAGGGGATCAGCCGCAGGCGGGCATGGAGGGCGAGGGCAACCGTGCCCAGCAGCAGCGCTCCTTTCACCCCCACCAGGATCCCGATCGGATGCCCCGGTTTGAACAGCCCCTGGAACCCTGGCAGGAGAATCCAGGCCATTCCTAGGCCAGTGACCACTTGAATGGCCAGGGCGGTGAGGCCCAGGGGCTCGAAGGTGTCCTCGTAGCTCCTGATCGCGGCAGCGCTCTTCTCCCGCAGCGCCCGGGGAAGCACCCCCAGATTCAGCACCAGATGGCCCCCGGTCCAGACGGTGGCGGCGAGGGCATGGACGATCACCAACAGGGAGTAGAGCGTCATGGAAGGTCGGGGGATTGGTGAAGCTGCCGCAGGGCTTCCAGTGCTCCATTGCACGGCGCAGGGCAGGCCTTGGCACGAGCCGATGGGGTCTGGCTCGCTGTCCATCGGTCCGTCCACTGCGAAACCATCCTTCCAGGTCCCTGTTCTGGCAACCGCCCCGGGACGGCTCCCCCCCCTTGCCCCCGCTTCCCTGAGCGGGTTTGCTGGGGGACCCCTTCCGCAGACGATGGCCCTGGTTCCCCGCTGGCGCTACATGACCGACGAGGCCAAGGCGCTCACCAAACGCACGGCCATCACCGTCGGGGTGGTGCTTGCGGTGCTGCTCCTGGCCCGTTTTCTCCTGCCCTGGGTCTTGGTGGCTCTTGCCGGCTGGTGGATCTGGAAGACGGTGAGCCGGTAGGCAGCGCCATTGGTCGTGCGTCAATGGGTTGTGCCTGGCCCACCACGCCGAGGTCATCCCGCGGTTGGACGCCTCCGCGGGTAGCTGGGGAGACTGGTGGCTGCTGAGTCGCGTTACGGCCGGAGGGATCAACTCTCCTGGCGCACCCGTTTCACGGCGAGGCCTGCCTCGGTGGCGCTGACGGCCGCCAGGGTCAACAGGCCGATCAGGCCCACCAGTTGGTTCTGCGCCTCGGCGGCGGCATCGGCGGTCTGAGCCAGAACCGCGCCAGCCACAAACCAGGCGGTGGCGAGGGCCGAGGTGATCCAGTAGGCCAGCCAGCGCCGCTGATACAGATACCCCGCCCCCAGGCCGGGGACCACGTTCAACACCACCGCCACCCAGCCGGCGGAAGCGGCGAGGATCTGTTCTCGGGTTGGAGTCATGGCCAAAAGTTGCGGAATGCATTCTGGCGGACGGGGGCTGGGAGTGGATGCCCCAGCCGAGACCAGCGGGTCTATCAGGACTGCGGCCAATCGCAGGATGGCTTCTTCTTGTGGCTGCGGGAATTGATCGATCTGCCTGAGAATCCGTCCGGTTTCAAGGGTGCCAACAGGCCGG
The DNA here is from genome assembly GCA_046340755.1 of Cyanobacteriota bacterium. GTDB lineage: Bacteria > Cyanobacteriota > Cyanobacteriia > PCC-6307 > Cyanobiaceae > Cyanobium. Next base: position 443 of record JBKDSY010000156.1, on the reverse strand, counting down.
TGGAGACGGTGAATTGGCCAGAAGCGTTGGAATTCTGCCGTCGCTTGAGTCGTCGCAGCCAGCGCACCTGCACCCTGCCCACCGCCTGGAGGCGGTTCCCTAACCCCCTGCGGAGCTTGCCGGTTCAGGCTGTTCAAAGAGATCGCGGGCGCCTGCGGGTGGCTGGTGCAGCGGCGAGGTGCCGGGCATGATCTCGAAATCAGAGCTGAACTGCACAAGAACACCCTGGAGGGTTTGAATAATAGAAGCATCTCCATCCAGCTTCACCTTGCCCTCCGCGGCCAATTGCGGAAAGGTGCTGCGTCCAGACATGATCAGTTCCAGATCAATGCGGTTGATGGTGATCGACAAATCAGCGTTGGGGCTTTGGAAACCTTTGCTGTTGGTGAGGGTTGAGTTGCTCATCTCAATGATGTATTGCTCGCCGTTGTCTGGTGTGCAGA
>JBKDSY010000155.1:0-4641 GCA_046340755.1 Cyanobacteriota bacterium | reverse complement strand
GGGGCAAGACCTGGATTTGCTCGATGCCCCCGGGGTGTTGCCCCCCCAGCTGGAGGATCAAGGGGCCGCCCTGCTGCTGGCGATCTGCGACGACATCGGCCAGGCGGCCTACGACACGGAGCTGGTGGCCCTGGCCTTCCTGGAGCGCCTGGTGGCAGTGAGCGCCCTGTCCGTCTCGGGCGCGGCCCTGGGGGCCCTGGAGACGCGCTACGGCGTGGCCTGGGCCCCGGCCGCCCCCGATCCAGACGGCTGGCTGGCGGGCGCCGCCGCCCGCCACGCCAGCGGCGACCGCCTGCGCATGGCCACCCGGCTTCTGGATGACTTCCGCTGCGGCCGGCTGGGGGTGATCGGCCTGGAAGTGCCGGAAGGGGGGGCATGAGCGGCGGGTTCGGCGAGGGGGAGCGGAGCGGGCGGATCGCTCAGCTGGTGACGAACTGGGATGTGCCGAAGGTGCCCGTGAAGCCACTCACTTCGATGACTGCGTCGTTGTTGGCATTGAAACCAGCCACGGCGTCGTTGATCACAACAAACGAGCGACCCGTGACGCCGCTGCCCATCGTGATCGTTGCGGCGAAGTTGGCCAGGAAGTTGCCCGTGGTGAGCACGGTGGTGATGGCAGCAGAGGTGAGGGCGGCATCGTGGACGAGATTGGTCACCTGGCCCCCATTGAGGAATCCCGCACGGGCGGTGCTCACCAGGAAGCGATCGCCAGTGTTGGTGGCATCGAAATCGGTGATGCGGTCGAAGCTGGCCAAGAGGGAATCGCCAAGGATTCGGTAATCAAACTTGTCAGCTCCAGCGTTGCCAGTGAGAGTGTCTTTTCCGCCCAATCCAGACATGACATTGGCGGTGGCATCACCAATCAAGGTATCGGCGGAGCTGGTGCCAGAGAAACCAATCACAGCTGGCTTTGGATCCCCGAGGGTTGAAACATCACTGACAGAAGTCGTGGCAGGCTGAGAGAATCTAAGTGTGTCCAGCCAAGAATCTGAATCAGTTCCCACCCAAAGAATACGGTTATTTTCAATGCTAAAATCTTGAAATCCAGAACTATTGAGCTTTTGCGTGGTAGTTACTTGAACAGGAGTGGATGACGTGGTTGCGTCGGCCATGAACAGATCGCCATTCTTAGACGGCGAGAGGGCCGCATAGCCAACATAGGCAACACTGGTTCCCCTAAACTGAAAATAATCTGGTGAATACCCATAAAAAAGATTGCTATTTTGATAGTAACTTGAAATGAGAACATTGGAGGCAACAGTTCTTGTAGTTTTTCCATCATTCACCTTTATACTAGCCGTATCTTCTAAGGTGTTGGCTTCAAGCCAAGCGACCAAGTTGCCACTGACCTGCACATTGGTAGTGGCCAACTTACTGCTGAGTGTCTTTATCTTCTTACCATCGTAGAGCTTGAGAGAAACATCTCCATTTGTTTCCAATTGTTGGAAAACAAGATTATTGCCAGCAATCAGTGGGTCCTTAACCGTTAGATTAGTCGTAACCTGGAGTGTGGTTTTACTGTTATAAAAGAAAAGGTTTTCCTGATCATTATTTACCTGAAGCCAGGCCGCACGATTGCCATTCAGCACGGGAATATAGTCGTCTAAAGCATTATTAGTGAGCGCCACAGTGGTGGTGCCATTGAAGAAGTAAATCTCATAATCATCGCCATCAGAAGCCGCCCACAGAATATTGCCACCAGAAAGTTGCACATCCTTTTCCTCAACGGAATTCGTAGTGATTCGCGTTGCGGCTGTACCGTCGTAGCGGTAGATCTCGCCAGGAATATTTGACCCATAGTCTTGAAAGACTTCGGAAATCGAACCCTCATAACTTTGCCAGATCATGAAATTGCCATCAATCTGGAGATTCGCCTCCTGGGTGGTGTTTTTAGTCAGCCGCGTGGAGGTACCATCGCTATAGCGATATACTTCCACATCCTGACCATCGCTTTTGGTGTAGGCCAGCGTGTTGCCCGAAGCGACCCCCTGCTTGAAGGATTCGTAGACGCTGGTGGCAATCGTGCTTGTACTGGTTCCATTAAAGTGACGCAATCTGTAGCTGGATCCCTTCCGCTCGATCCAGTAGGCATTACTGCCGGATAACCGGTAATTGCCGCTATCAGGCAGCCGATAGTCATTGTACCAATAACTTGCGCTACTTGAAACAGTGGGTATTGTCGTTGTTTCATAGACTAAGGGGGCGGTCTGCTCCACCTGCACGGCGGCACCATCGATCATCAGCGTGAGGCTGTCGTCCTCCTCCAGAAGGCGCTGCCGCTCACTAACGCTGGGAGTGAGGCCCTGCATCCGCAAGGCGAACAGCTCACCCTCATCACCAGGGCGATCGCTAGCATTCACCCGAGAATCAATGGCGTGACCGATTTCCTCCAATAGGGCAGTTTTCAGTTCAGCTGTCCCAGCTACCGCCAGGAAGCCATCGCTGATATAGATCGTGCTGTTGGCGGCGGCATAGGCAGCCCGGGCAGGCCCCAACAGGGTGCTGCTCACCACCTCAAGCCGAGCCAGCCGGCTTAGGTCGCCCTGTTGCAACTGGATCTGAATAGCGTGGGCCGCAGCCTGGCCCTGGTCGACCCCGAACACCTCCCCCATCAGGCTCCAAAACTCACCGCCATTAGCAAAACGGCGAAGTTCGGCAGCAACAGCTTCCAAGGACTGACTGAGCTTTGCCATAGATCAAAGAGGTGTGATGACCGAAGTGGGTTACATGGGTACCATAGCACCAGCTATTTCAAGGGATAGCAAGACCCATCTGTTCCGGTGTGGTCAAACCATCTCTGCCACGACATCTTGAGTCAGTTGCCTAGTGGCAGCCTGCCGCTGGGCCACCCTCAATCCGATGGGCCAGCGCCCTGCCCAGGGCCGCCAGTGGCTCCCGCCAATCTCCGGCGCGGCGTTGGCGAAACAGCCGCAGGGAGCCATACCAAAGGCTGGTCTCCCCAGCGAGCTGCCAGGGCCAGTAAGGCACCGTCTGCAGAACCAGCCAGGTGGTCGCTCCCAAAGCGCCGCTCAGATGAGCTGTGGCGTTCGAGATCGTGATCACCAGATCACAGCTTTCGATCAAGGCCGCCAAACCCTCCAGGTCATGACGACAATCCAAACCCGTCACTCGCTGCACCACGATGCCTGTGGCCTGCCGCAGCGCTGCCAACTCCGCCTCCACCGGCCCGTATTGCAACGACACCAACTCCACGCCAGGCAGCGCCACGGCTTCAGCCAGGGCCGCCAGGGGAATTGATTTGCCAGTGCCGAGCACGGACGCGTCACTGCGCCAGGAGACTCCGCAGCGCAGGGCACCCGTCCGTGGACGAGCTGCCGTCAACGCCGAGGCGCGGGCAGGATCGGCCCGCAGCCAGGGTGTTGGTATGTTTGCGAAGCTGGCGGCGTCGGGCCGTAGAGGGGGGCAGAGATCCCCCAAGGGCAGGTGCTGATCGCACTTCAGGGCCTCCAGCGGGGTCGGCCAGGGATGGACGGGAAGATCCCCCCAGGTTCTCCGCAGCAGGCTCACCAGGCGCTCATCCACAAGCAGCGCCGGCTCCACCCCTTGCTCCGCGAGCCAACGCACGGCCTCGGGAATCAAGCCCGTCAACATCACCTCGTCGCCAAGCCCTTGCTCGCCCCAAAGGAGCAGACGCCGGCAGGGGCTGCGGCCATCCCAGGCCGGCTGGGGTGTGGGCAGGCGACGGGAGGGAAAGCCGGGGCACCGCCAGCGCCAGGCGTAGTCGGGCCACGCTTGTTCAAACCGCCCCTGCAGCAGCAAGGCATAGGCCCGTTGCCAATGGGCCTCGGGATGGGCCGGGTCGTCGGCCAGGAGGCGCTCCAGATGGGCCAGACCCTCAGCCACGGCCCCCTGCTCTACCAGGGCATTGGCGCAATGGAGCCGCCAGGTGGGATTGAGGGGTTCCAGCCGCTCGGCCTGGCGGAAGCAAGCCACCGCCTCATCCAGCCGACCATTCTGGCGATGGGCGATGCCGAGGTTGGACAGAAGGGCGGGATCCGCCTCGCCCGGTCCATCAGGCGGGAGTCTGGCGATGGTGGCGAAGCTGCGCGCCGATGAAATTTAGATCCATCAGACATGCGGCCCATCGGCAGCCTGGTCAGCGTTGAGCCATGCTCCTTTTTCCGCCAACAGCGCGAGCATGAGGGAGAACGAGGGAGGGCGCATGGTGCCATTCGGCGAGGGCGAGGGGGAACGGCTGACCCTCACCTATCCCAAGCCCCTGCCGATGCGCCTGGATCGCTGGCTGGTGTCGCAGCGGCCGGAGCAGAGCCGGGCCCGGATCCAGAAGTTCATCGACGCGGGCTATGTGCGCGTGAACGGCGTCACCGGCCGGGCCAAGACGCCCCTGCGCCAGGGCGCGGTGGTGGAGGTGTGGATGCCGCCGCCCGAGCCGTTGCCCTATCTGGTGGCCCAGGAGATTCCCCTGGAGGTGTTATTCGAGGACGGGCACCTGATCGTGATCAACAAGCCCGCCGGCCTCACGGTGCATCCCGCCCCCGGCAATAAAGATGGCACCCTGGTGAACGCCCTGTTGCACCACTGCCCAGACCTGCCGGGCATCGGCGGCGAGCTGCGGCCCGGCATCGTGCATCGGCTCGACAAGGACACCACCGGCTGCAT
>JBKDSY010000154.1:0-4431 GCA_046340755.1 Cyanobacteriota bacterium | reverse complement strand
CATCCTGGCGGGGCTGGCCCTGGGAGGCTCGGTGGGGGTTGGGGGGTGGGGGGAAAGCAGACGCCCCGTAAGGAACCTGCTCCAGCAGTTGGGGCCACCTCCAGGGGCTGGGATCTGGATTGGCTGGAGGAGAGGGGCGCCACTTCCAGCCGACCGGGATGGCGGGCCGCCGCCTCGTTCATGGCCTGCTCGCAGCGTTCCAGGTGATACAGCAGGGGGCTGTTGGGATTGGGAAATTTGCGGCGGTAGTGCACGCCTGCTTGCAACAGGTCGGCAGAGCGCCAGCGGTGCAGCGTGCGCTCGCTAACGCCAAGGCAGGCGACTGCCTCGCGCGGCATCGCCCAGGGACAGGCGGTCGTCATGGGACTCGGGGTGGTCGCGAAAGGACACACAAGTTCCAGCGAACTCGTGCTGACGGGTAGGGCAAAGCCCGCTCCGCGATCGCAGAACAGGCTACCCAGACAGCCCCGGACACCCCTTGACGGGGACAGAAGGGAGAGATTTTGGGCCCGTTTTGGGCCCGGGGGAAAAACCCAATCCCTGAGAAGTCAATCGGGGCGACAGGATTCGAACCTGCGACCTAGTGCTCCCAAAGCTCACTTTCTGCAATTTTTGAAACGTCGGATGGCGAGTGGACTTTCGTCCAAAAAGCCGCTCTGCCACAGAGTTTGAGGCTGCCACTGATTGGCTCGCGATGCCGCGCCGTGCCAACCTGTGGGGCGAAATCTCTCCCCAAATCTCTCCCATGCTCCGCCCGAGTGACTGGGTAACGCTCCTGAGGGCAGGTCTCTCCCACAGCCTCTCCCAGCAGGGTTGCCGCTCGGGAATCACGGTCAACGAGAAGCGGGGCAAGGCTCGCGTCAACATCTCTGAAACGCTCGGTCACGGGCGCCGCCGTCAGGTGCCACTGCCGATCGACTGGTCGCCGGAGAACGTGGATGCGATCCGGGATGCCGCCCTCGCCGTCTACCGCAGCCTCGCTGCCGGCCAGCCGATTGAGCCTGTCCTCTCCGCTCTCTCCAACAAAGGCGGCACAAGCAGCGCCATGGATCCAGCGGGACAGGAAGTGGAAGGGATCAACTGGCCGGCGTTGGTGGAAGCCTTCAAGGAGCGCAAGCTGGGCAGCGGCGAGATCAAATCAACGACGTGGACCAACGTCTATGTGCGCCGCATGCGCCTGATTCTGGCCGCGGTCGACCGTTGCGCGACTCCGGTGCAGTTGTTGGAGGCCATCACCGCTCCCTGGGCCACCCAGCCTGGATGCCGAGGACGGCAGCTGCAGGTGCAGCAGACCGCCGCGATCCTGCGCTGGGGTGTCGACACCGGTCGCCTTCCCCCGGACTGGGCTCCCCCTCTCGATCTGACCCCCTATGTGGGACGACGGCGAGAGACGACCTCCGTGACGACGCCACTGACAGTGGATGACATTCAGGCCTTGGTGGAGGCGATTCCTGATCCCAAGTGGCGCTATGCGTTCCAGCTGCTGTCCGCCTACGGATTGCGCCCGGAGGAACTGCAGCATCTGGAGGTGCGCAACGGGCGTCTGTGGTGCACCTACGCCAAGGTGTCCAGCCGGGGGAAGACCGAGCCCCGACCGCTGCGGTTGCTCCCCTGCGATCCGTGGGCGGCGGCCTGGAATCTGGAAGCAACCTACCGGGCCGATCGACTCCCGCCGATGAAGCCGGGCCTGGGGGCTGACGCGATGGGGTTGTACATGCGGCGCCGAGATCTGTGGCAGCAGCTGCGGCGCCGCTATGAGGAACAGGGGGAGAAGCTGGTGCTCTATTCCTGCCGCCATGCCTACGCGCATCGAGCCCATACCCTCTGTCCGATGCTGCCCACCAAATTCGTCGCGGCGGCCATGGGACACAGCCTGGAGACGCACCTCGCGGCCTACAGCCGTTGGATTGGCGATGACGAGGTCGATGCCGCCTTTGAGCGGGCGTCCCAGCGCCTGGGGCAAGACCTCCGCACAGGCTGAAGCCGGTTGCTTCCTTTTTTGCTCCCGGGCCTTAGTTGAGCTGTCTCTGCAGGCGATCCGCGGAAGCCTGCAGCCCGGCCAGGATCGAGGAGGCCAGGGGCTCGGGGAAGCCGCTGGGCAGTTCCGCTCCCACCGCGGCAATCACCCGTGGCGTGCGGGCCACCAGGTCGGCTACCAAGACCTCGGCCTCGGAGCCCAGGCCCATGCGGTTGGCGGTGTTGATCAGATGGCGGCGTTGCACCTGCAGGGGCTTGAAGGTGCGGCTGTTGTCGCCATGCCAGGCCATCGCCAGGCGCAGCTCCTGCTCGGGCCATTGTCCGGAGGCCTTGCCGATCACCGGCCAGGCTGAGAGCACGTCGTAGAGCGGGGCGAGTCTGTAGCCGCCGCCTGGCAGCAGGAAGAGGGTGAAGTTTTTGGCGTGGCCGTCGATCGCCCGCAACATCCAGAACAGGAGCTGGGCCTGGAAGAAGCGGCGCAGGTCGTCCGCCGCCTGAAGGGACTGGGCGAGAACCTCGGCGATGGCCACCATGCCGGGGCCTCCCTGGTTTTCGTATTTGCGCTCCGGTGGGGTGCCGGTGGCTTGGCAGAGGTCTTCCACCGGCAGGCGCAGCCAGTGGTTGCCGTTTGGGTGCAGACGCCGATCAAAGCGCTCCACGAGCAGGCAGCGCTGCCCCGCGAAGCTGGCCAGCTCGCTGGCGGCCACCGGCAGGCCGTAGGCCGCCAGAAGCCGGCCGCAGAGCCATTCGTTCTCCACCGAGCTGGAGAAATCGATCTGGCCGCTGCCCACCCGGCCCATCGGCAGCTTGAACAGGTGGCTGGTGGGAGTGCTGCCCCGCGGGCGGCACCACTGGTTCTGATGCCAGAGCAGGGCCGTTTTCTCCTGGGCTCCCGCGATCGAGAGGCGCAGGTCCCCTTCTGTGGCGGGCGCGCTCCCCGGGAGCGGTTCCGCCACGACCCCCCGCAGCAGGCGGCCAATGGCCTCCTCGGTGAGGGGCGTGGCCTCGATGCGATCCAGGCCGGCGGGTTCTTCTTCTGGGGGCAGAAGCTGCACGGCTCCGGCGCAGTCGCGCCCCACCGCCTCCAGCAGCTCAAAGGGGCTGGTGCCCCGCAGGGAAAAGCGCCGCTGCAGCCGCCGCAGGATGGCGTCGTTGTCGGGGAGAAGGTTGGCGAACCAGCGCTCCACCTCCTCCCCCCTCAGGCCTGGGGTGCCCAGGCCCACCGGCAGGGAGAGAGAGAGGGGACGGAACCGCGGTGAGGCCAACCAGGCAGGGTCGTAGTGGAACTCCTGCGGGCCACGAGCAGGCACGCGCCACTCCCCCACCCGCTCGCCATTCATCCAGACGGCCAGCAGCCGCGTGTGACTGGGCCGGCCCATCACCATTCCGCCGGTTCAGGGCCCGGGCGGCGCGGACGCACCACCAGCTCCAGATCAAGGGCGGCGAGGATCAGCAGCAACCGCTCCAGGGTGAACCGCCCTGGATGGAGCTCCAGGGCGGAGAGGCGTGCCTGGCTGAGGCCGCCGGCCTTCTGGGCCAGAGCTGCCTGGCTGAGCCTTCGCTGGCGGCGCAGGGCGATCAGCAGCTGGGCCAGCTGGGATGGAGCGCGGATGACCTGCTCTCGGGCCGCCAGGGGCTCGGAAGGGCTGTGCGCGGAGTCCAAGGCATTGGACGACATGGACACCTCGGATTCCGCTTCCACCCAGGCTACTTGAAATCCGCGTAACCGGAAATGAGTTGGATAACAAGTATTCCCTTTTTCTCTGCCGTTGGGCCAGGGCTGGAGCATGTGCCAGGAGCTCCACGTCCGGCTGGGATCTTCCAGGAGTCGTCACGCAGGTGCCACCAGGCCCGCGTCACCACATTGGCGCCGCCATGCCAAGGGGTCCGGGGGATTGTTGGCGTTGAGGGCCCGCTGAATGGGGCAGACAGGCGGTTCAGTTGCGCAGATTCCTCTTGCTCCAGCCGGTGATCGCCGCCTCGACATTCTCGATGTGCCACTGCAGGGGCCCCCTGCTTTGGGTGCAACCCCAACGGCGGAAGTGTTTCCCGGGTTGGACGACCCCACGGTGCCTTAGGCGGCGGAGCGTTTCACGGCTGATGCCCAACACGTCGCAGGTCTCTGCTGTGCTCAGCCAGACCCTTGCACGGCCGGTTCCAGCGATGGTGGTGACGGGATTCATTCAGCCCTCCCCGCGAAAGAGGTCATGGCTGAGCCAACCCCGGACCCGAAAGATTCTCGGGACTCTGCCCAGCAGGAGTAGGTGCCACTGGCCCTCATGACCAGGGTGCAGACGACGGACAAAGCGGGGCTGAGGGGGGAGAGGGAGCCGGTGCCCCTCGAACGCAAGAGGCATCAGGGCGGACAGGTTGCTCATGGCTTGAGTGGCGATGGGGCGTGGCGACAGATCAGGGCCCCAGTCGGGGCGACACCGGATGGGTCCCCGTTCGCCC
>JBKDSY010000153.1:0-20917 GCA_046340755.1 Cyanobacteriota bacterium | reverse complement strand
TGCGGCTGCCACGGGCTTCCATGGCCTGCAAGAGGGCCTGGCCCTCCAGGAGGGAGCCGAACACCACGTGTTTGCCATCCAGCCAGGGGGTGACGGTGGTGGTGATGAAAAACTGCGAGCCGTTGGTGTTGGGGCCGGCGTTGGCCATGCTCAACAGGCCGCTGCGGTCATGCTTGAGATTGAAGTTTTCGTCCGCAAACTTTTTGCCGTAAATCGATTCACCTCCCGTTCCGTTGCCAGCGGTGAAATCACCCCCCTGACACATGAAATCCGGGATGATTCGATGAAATTTGGATCCCTTGTAACTCAGGGGCTTGCCAAAGCTTCCCACCCCTTTTTCCCCCGTGCAGAGGGCGCGGAAGTTTTCGGCGGTTTTCGGCACCACATCCGCGAACAGCTCAAAGACCAGCCGCCCCTCTGGCTTCCCGTCAATGCTGATCTCAAAGAACACACGCGGATTGGTGGTGGCCATGGTCGAAGGCGATTGCACAACCGATCATGGCGCACGACCCGGGGCCCTGGCCAAAAGGGGAGGGGGCTCAATCCCTCATCACATCGGCGTGGAGCAGATCCATCACCGACAACACCCGATCGGTTTCCTCCTCCGTCAGACCAAGGGTTGTGGCGAGGTTGCCGAGAATGTTGCGCTCATCTGGCTCCAGCGGCCCGTCGGAGCGCATGATTTCCGCCGCCACGGCGTAGGCCGTGGACCGTTGGCGGGGGTTGAGGGCCTCGGCGGCCTCCACCATCAGATGTTGGGCGCCCTTGTTGCGCATGTCACGCAACAGTTGATCCATCAGCCGCACCATGCCGGCATCGCCGTAGTCGCAATAGGGATGCCGGTAGTCGAGGGCGTGACGGAGGGCCCGAGAGCCGGCCATGCTCAACACCCCATCCCACGACACGGCGGCCAGGGCAATGGCCGCAAAGGCACTGGCGGGCTCCATGGCTGCTTCCGCGGAGGGGGGATGCTGAAGCATGGCCTGGGATTGGGGCGTGGTGGGGGATGGGGAAACCCGGGGTGCGGTGGCGGTCATGGATCGTGGGGTCTGGGGCCGGCGGTCGGGGTCAATGGGGATCACGTCCCCGCTCACCACACAACCTGCGCCGGACCCCAGAAGCTGGTAGCGAATCCAACCAATCCCAAAATTTAGGTATCCCTACTCAACGTCCGCGCTCCGCCCCGGGGGCAGTCCCAGCCAGGGCCTGGCCGCCGCCCCGAGGCTTGCGAGCCTCCACATAGACCGATTCCCCATGCCTCTGCCAGAGATTGATGGGATGCGGGTGATCGATGGTGGTTTCTCCGGGCTGCAGGTGGACAATCTGCTGGAATCCCGCGTCTTGGAGAAGGCTTCTGTAGGCGCCAAAATCCAGCTGGGCTCGATAGGCAAGGGTCGGAAGAAAGGCTTGTCGCAGCCGCGTCAGCAGCCCATGGTCCTGGGGGTGGGGCTGGGAGATGAGGGCCACCAGTCGGCGGGCATCCCGATCCTGGCAATAGATGTCCACTTCCCTGGCCAGATCCATCCCTGCAAGACGGATCCTGCCCCCTGGCTTGAGCACGCGAAAGGCTTCTTGGAAAAACGCTTGCACAGCCGCGCTGCTAAGGCAATCAATGAGATGGGAGGAATAGATCACGTCCATGCTCTCGTTGGCAAAGGGCCAGCGTTTCCTGGCGTTGACATACGAGATGGGATGGGTCTCCAGGAACTGCCAAAACTCCTGGGTTCCCCTGCCCACCAGGCCAGCCTTCCGCAGCAAGGAGCGCAACGGCTTGGGCAGGATGGTGAACAGCCGGGCGGAGGGCGCCCCATCACAGTTGATCCAGCCCTCCAGATAGGTGAGGCCGCAACCCATGTGCAACCGACGCAGGTTGGATCCATGGACGGAGGATTGGGTCATGGCGTATCAGGGGCGCCGGCTAGGAGGTGGTCAGGGGAGAAGGTCGATGGGCGGATCTTGGCTTTTGAAATGGCCGCAGCTGGTGCAGGGCCCCTCGGGAAGCACGGCGCAGCGCAGGAAGGGGCTGCGGGCATTGAAGGTGCAGCGGGGATCTCCAATCACCCACTGACCGTTCCACCATTGGGCGTCGTCGGGGCGAACCTGTTGCTTCACGTCCAGGGTCACCGCCGTGAGGTGATAGCGGCCCCCCCGCAGGGCATAGCGATGACGCCTTTGGGTGACGAGCAGGGGCTGGGAGTTCACTTCGATCCAGAGTCCCGGTTGGGGGATGGTGGGCATGGCGTCCCTGTCCAGGCGTGCCAAGAGCCGGTCGCTTCCACTGAGGCGAAGTTCGATCTGCATGGGGCGAACCTAAACCTTGATCTCCGCCTCCTGACTGGCTGACTCCGGCACCGCTGGATCCTCACGCACGGAAAATCCCCACAGCAACAGGGCAGCAACCGAGAGCAGAAGCACCCACTCCGGCGGCGTCAGCTGCGGCAGAGCAAGTCGCACCAACAAACGCAGACCGACCAAGCCAACAGCGATATAGCCAGCCGTTTCAAGATTGGGATAGCGTTCCAACCAACGGCTAAACAATCCCGCGGTCAAGCGCAACGTCAACACCCCAATCACCCCGCCGGCCATGACAATGATCAATCGGTCGGTCACGGCCACGGCGGCGGCAATGCTGTCGAGGGAGAAGGCCAGGTCGGTGACGGCCAGCGTCAACACCACACTGGCCAGGGTGGGTCCGGCGGGGGGGGCGGCCGCAGGGTCCACCCCCTGGGGACCCCCGGCCGGTGGCACGAGCCCCTCACCCTCCTGGCTCGCCTTCGCGGTTGACCAGGTCGCCAGCAATTGCTTGCCGCTGAGCCAAAGCAAATAGATGGAAGCTCCCAGCTGCAACGGCCAGAAATCGAGCACCCAGCGAGCAGCGGCGATCAGGAGAAGGCGCAGCAAGAGAGCGAGGGAGAGACCAATATTCAGAGCCTGTTGTTGCTTAACTTGATTATGCAAACGCTTGGAGATCGCAGCCAATGCGATGGCATTGTCCGCGGAAAGAATGGCTTCCAAGGAGACCAGCAAAGGCAAAAGTAAGAGAAACTCATGCCATTGATCGGCTCCCATCAGCAGGGGAGAAAGGGAGGGAACGGTTTCCACTTCCATGACTGGGTTGGCCTCAGCAATCGGGCAGAGCGATCGCTCGCCGAAGGAGCAGACCTGATTCATCTTAGAAAAGCACCTCCCTGATCCATGCCTCGCCGCCAATGGAATTTCGGGTCCGCCTTGTGCATGCCGATACCCAGCGACGGGTGGTGCGGGTGCAGGCGTTTGAAGGGGAGCGCTGCCTGGGATCGGCCTTGGGCGAGGCCACCAGTGCCGAGGAGGCGGAAGACCGGGCCAGGGATCGCCTGCGTCAGCGCCTGGAGGCTCCCTCTGGCCCCCTGGCGGGGCCAAAGCCCGAGGAACCCGCGCCCGCGCCCACGCTCTCACCCGCACCAGCCGCAGCCGTTGCCCCGTCAGGATCCTCCGGACGATCTCCATCCTCCGGTCTCTCTGAAGCTTCTGCTCCCTCCCCATCTTCTGGACGTTCTGGACCCTCTGTCCCCTCTGGATCCTCCATTCCCTCTGTCCCCTATGGAATCTCTGTCCCCTCAGGATCCTCTGAACGATCTCCCTCCACTGGTCTCTCTGAAGCTTCTGCTCTCCCTCCATCCGCTGGAGTCTCGGCTCCCTCGGCGCCCTGGGGGCGGGCCGGCAGCGACGATCGCCCCGAACCTCCCGCCGACCCGGACGATTGGAGTGCCGATCTCAACCAGCTGGACCAGCTCCTGGGCTCCCTGGGTTGGGGCCGGGAGGAGGAGCGGATCTATCTGCAGCGGCTGTTCGGCCAGCCCAGTCGGGGCAAACTCACCCGCTACGCCGATCTGATGGTGTTGCGCCGGGCCCTGGAGGCCCTGCCACCCGGGAGCGAGCCCCACACCGCCCTCCTCCCCCTGCCCCGCGCCGAGCTCCTCTCCCAGAGCGATGACCTGCTGGCCCGGCTGGGTTGGCCGACGGAGCGGGCCCGTCAATGGCTGGAGCAACAGTTTGCGGTGACCAGTCGCCAGCGCTTGAGTGACGAGGAGCTGTTGGCGTTCAATTTGCTGCTGGAGGGGGAACTCCTTGGCCAAGGAGAGTTTGGGGAAGCGGATCATTCCGTAGGATCGCCAAGTGCTTCCCCAGACAGCTCCACGTCATGACCATCCGCGTTGGCATCAATGGCTTTGGCCGAATCGGACGCCTGGTGTTTCGTCGTGCCTGTGAATCAGCCGATGTGGAGGTGGTGGCCATCAATGATTTGATCGATGTTGACTACATCGCCTACATGCTGCGCTACGACTCTACCCATGGTCGCTTCAAGGGGGAAGTGGAGATCAACAATGGCGTCCTGTTTGTGAATGGCCGTTCGATCCGCACCACCGCCGAGCGGGATCCGGCCCAGCTGAACTGGGGAGACGCGGGCGTGGAAACGGTGTTGGAATCCACCGGCTTCTTCCTCACCGACGAGCTGGCCCGGAAGCACCTCACCTCCGGGGCCAAGAAAGTGGTCCTCTCCGCCCCCTCCAAGGACGACACGCCCATGTTTGTGATGGGGGTCAACCACACCACCTACGCCGGCCAGGAGATTGTCTCCAACGCCTCCTGCACCACCAACTGTCTGGCGCCAATGGCCAAGGTGGTGCATGAAACCTTTGGCATCGCCAGTGGCTTGATGACCACGGTGCACGCCACCACCGCCACGCAGAAAACCGTTGATGGTCCCTCCATCAAGGATTGGCGTGGGGGCCGGGGCGCGGCCCAGAACATCATCCCCTCCTCCACGGGGGCCGCGAAGGCCGTGGGCAAGGTGATTCCTGCCTTGAATGGCAAGCTCACCGGCATGGCGTTTCGCATCCCGACGCCCAATGTGTCGGTGGTGGATCTCACCGTGAACCTGGAACGGTCGGCCTCCTATGGGGAGGTGAAGGCTGCCATGAAGGAGGCCTCCCAGGGCTCCCTTCAAGGCATCCTCGGCTACACGGAAGACGACGTGGTGTCCACGGATTTTCTCGGCGAATCCTGCACATCGATTTTCGACGCCGGAGCGGGCATTGCCCTCACCGACACCTTCATGAAACTGGTGGCCTGGTATGACAACGAATGGGGGTATTCCTGCAAGTGCGTGGATCTGATTCGTCACATCCAGTCGCCAGCCCCTTGAATGCCTGGGCCAACCCCTGTCAGGGCTGGACCAGGCCTTTGGCTCATTGGAGCATGGCCGTCTGGCCCCCGAGACACTCACTGCTGACTAATTTCTTGGCCGCACCCGTTTCGTTCTGCAACCCATAGGCCTCCAACTCCAGGCCCCTCTCCCAGGTGGAGGCGTTGGCATACACCGGATCGTCCAGGGTTTTGAGCAGGGTGGTGTCCGTGGTCACAGGCAGACCCAGGGCCTGCGGCTTGGCCCTCAGGGAGCCGGCTCGGCAGCTTTGGGCCACATGCACGGCCTCATGGTTGAGCACCCGCAGGAAGTCGATCGATCCCTTCCCCAGAACGTCCGGTTGGATGCGCATCACCCCATGTTGGTGATCCCATTCCGCGGCCGCTCCTTTTTTCAAGGTGGGAGACAACAAAACCCTCACCCCGGCTTGGCGAAGGGTGTTTAGGAGGTCGTCTATGGCTGCTCGCTCCGTGTCGAAGCTGCGGGGCGTTTCAATCAGGGCACGCAACTCCTCAACGGTCAGGTCCGGCTCGCCTGAGCGGCGTTTGTAGAGATAACGCACGGAGCCATCCGGTAACAGCTCTTCCTGGGGTTGCCACTGGAGATCAGCTTCGGCCAGTTTGCTGAACAGGTACGATTGATCCAGGCTCTCCGCTGTGCGATCAACCGGGTCGGCAGGAGGAAGACTCCAACTCAAGCTCGACACAAGGGAAGAAGAAGGAACGGATTTGATTTTGACGTAATCGACTAAATGGGGCAAAAAGAGGGCCGTCACAGCGCAGGACGCCAGTGCCAGGCCCCAGCGATAACCGCGAGAAAATCTAGATTTCTTTTCCATCATTCTCCCACAACGCACGCATAACGGTGGCGTGGAAGGCCGCCTTTTATAACGCAGAGGCAGGCAGTCACAGGCCGGGCACTGGTAAAGCTGCATGTCCCAGATAAAATCATCCTTAATTTAGCAGCACCAGGAGCGAAACCGGCCTAAGGCCCGGGCCGTTGTCCCCTGATGGTTCCTTGCGAAGATCAAGCCCCCCTGTCCTTCAGGCCATGCCCCTTTCCGCCTTGGTCCGGCAGTTGCGCCAAGCGCCGCTCACGGCCGAGGTGTGGGCCCGCGCCCAGCGGCCGGAACGGCTTCTGCTGAGGGGGGGCAACCGGGTGGCCCGGGCGTTGGTCACCAGTGCCCTCGCCCAGTTGGCCGAGGCCCCCCTGCTGGTGATCGTCCCCACCCTGGAGGAGGCAGGCCGCTGGGCGGCCCTGTTGGAGCTGATGGGATGGACCTCCCTGCTCTATCCCACCAGTGAGGGCTCTCCCTACGAGCCGGTGGACCCCACCACGGAGATCACCTGGGGCCAGTTGCAGGTGCTCAGCGAACTGCTCCAGCCGGGCCCCAAGGCCGTGGTCGCCACGGAGCGGGCCCTCCAGCCCCACCTTCCGCCCCGGGACGCCCTGGCCGCCCACTGTCAAACCCTCAAGCGGGGCGACCAGATCTCCCTGGATGAACTGGGCATCACCCTCACCCAGCTCGGCTACGAGCGGGTCACCGCCATTGAACAGGAGGGCACCTGGAGCCGGAGGGGCGACATCCTGGATGTGTATCCCGTCAGCGCCGAGTTGCCGGTGCGCCTGGAATTCTTCGGCGACGAGCTGGAGAAACTGCGGGAATTCGACCCGGCAAGCCAACGCTCCCTGGATGGCATCGAGCAGGTGTTGCTCACGCCCACCAGCTTCAGCCCCCTGGTGGCCGAAGCCCTCAGGAACGAGCTCCCGGCCGGTCTGGAGGCATGGCTGGGCGCGGAAGGTTGCGCCACCCTCCTGGAAGGGGGCACCCCCGATGGGCTGCGGCGGTTGTTGGGCCTGGCCTACCCCGAGCCCGCCAACCTCCTGGCCTATCTGGCCCCCCACACCCTGATCGCCGTGGATGAACGGCGCCACTGTCTCGCCCACGGCCAACAGTGGTTCGACCACGCCAGTGAGCACCACCGGGAGGTGGGTCGGGAGCTGGAGGGGGAGGGCGTGACGGACCCATCCCTGCTTCCCGGCGGGCTCCATCGGCCTCCCCGGGAGGCCCTGGCCCAGCTGGACGCTTTTCCCGGCCTGGACCTGGCGGAACTGCTGGAGCGGGACGGGGCGACCAACAGTTTCGACCTGGCCGCCCGGCCCGTGCCCGCCCACCCCAACGCCTTCGGCCGACTGGCGGAGCAGGTGCGGGCCTACCTGCGGGATCAGCAACAGGTGTGGCTGTTGTCGGCCCAACCCACCCGGGCCGTCGCCCTGTTGGAAGAGCACGACTGCGTGGCCCGCTTTGTGCCCAACCCCGGCGATCTTCCGGCGATCGAGCGGCTGATCGCCCAACACACGCCCGTGGCCCTCAAAAGTCGGGGCACCGCCGAATTGGAGGGCCTCCAACTCCCGGCCTGGAAGCTGGTGCTCGTCACCGATCGGGAGTTTTTCGGGCAACACAGCCTCACCGCGACGGGCTTCGTGCGCCGCCGGCGCCGGGCGGCCAGTCGCACCGTGGATCCCAACCGGATGGTGCCCGGGGATTTTGTGGTGCACCGCAACCACGGCATCGGTCGCTTTCTCAAACTGGAGAAATTGGTGTTGGCGGGGGAAGCCCGCGACTACCTGGTCGTCCAGTACGCCGATGGGCTGCTGCGGGTGGCCGCCGACCAGCTGGGCAGCCTGGGCCGCTACCGGGCCACGGGGGAGGGCGCTCCCGAACTCAACCGCATGGGCGGAACCGCCTGGTTGCGGGCCAAGGAACGGGCCGCCAAGTCGATCCGCAAGGTGGCCCTGGATCTGCTCAAGCTCTACGCGGAGCGGCACCAGATCGGGGGCTTCGCCTTCCCCGCCGATGGGCCCTGGCAGCAGGAATTGGAGGATTCCTTTCCCTATGACCCCACCCCCGATCAGCTGAAGGCCATCGCCGAGGTGAAGCGCGACATGGAGCGGCCCCATCCCATGGATCGGCTGGTCTGCGGCGATGTGGGCTTCGGCAAGACCGAGGTGGCCATCCGGGCGATCTTCAAGGCCGTCACCGCCGGCAAGCAGGTGGCCCTGTTGGCTCCCACCACGGTCTTGGCCCAGCAGCATTGGCGCACCCTGAGCGAGCGCTATGCCCCCTATCCCTTGAAGGTGATGCTCCTCAACCGTTTCCGCACCGCCAACGAGCGTCGGGCGATTCTTGAGGGCTTGGCCGCGGGTCAGGTGGATGTGGTGGTGGGCACCCACCAACTCCTGGGCAAGCAGACCGTGTTCAAACAACTTGGTCTGTTGGTGGTGGATGAGGAACAGCGCTTCGGCGTGCAGCAGAAGGAAAAGATCAAGGCCCTGCGCAAGGATGTGGATGTGCTCACCCTCAGCGCCACGCCCATTCCCCGCACGCTTTACATGAGCCTTTCCGGGGTGCGCGAGATGAGTTTGATCACCACTCCCCCCCCTCTGCGGCGGCCCATTCGCACCCACCTGGCCGCCTTGGACGAAGAAGCGGTGCGCAGCGCCATCCGCCAGGAATTGGATCGGGGCGGGCAAATCTTCTACGTGGTTCCCCGGGTGGAGGGGATTGAGGAGGGGGCGGAACGGCTGCGGCTGATGTTGCCCGGGTTGCGCCTGATCGTGGCCCACGGCCAGATGCCCGAAGGGGAGCTGGAAAGTGCCATGGTGGCGTTCAACAACGGCGAGGCGGATGTGATGTTATGCACCACCATCATTGAAAGTGGTTTGGATATCCCTCGCGTCAACACCATCCTGGTGGAAGATGCCCACCGCTTCGGACTGGCCCAGCTGTATCAACTTCGGGGCCGGGTTGGTCGCAGTGGCATCCAGGCCCACGCCTGGCTCTTTTACCCCGGAGTCGCCTCCCTCAGCGAGGCAGCGCGTCAGCGGCTGCGGGCCATCCAGGAATTTGCCCAACTGGGTTCGGGATATCAACTCGCCATGCGAGACATGGAAATCCGTGGCGTGGGCAACCTGCTGGGCATGGAGCAGAGCGGCCAGATGGAGAGCATTGGCTTCGATCTCTACATGGAAATGCTGCAGGAATGCCTGGCAGAAATCCAGGGGCAGGAGATCCCCACGGTGGATGACACCCAGGTGGATTTGCAGGTGACCGCCTTCATCCCCGCCGAGTGGATCAGCGACAACGAGGAGAAGATGGCCGCCTATCGCGCCGCCGCCCAGTGCCAGGGCAAAACCGCCCTGCTGGAATTGGCGGCCAGTTGGGCCGATCGCTATGGCCCCATCCCCGGCCCGGTCCACAGCCTGTTGCGGCTGTTGGAGCTGAAGGTGTTGGCGAAGCGGTGTGGCTTTGCCCGCATCCGGCCGGAAAAGCCCAACATCGTGCTCGAAACCCCCATGGAGGAGCCGGCCTTCCGTCGTCTTCGCCAGGGTTTGCCGGCCCATCTGCATGGCCGGCTGGTGTATCAGGCCGGTGGGGGCACCACGGCGAAGGTGGTGGCCCGGGGCCTGGGCGCCCTGCCCATCGAGCGCCAGCTCGACGACCTCAAGGACTGGCTGGAACAGATGGCCACCCAGATCCCCTCTCCGGAGGGGGAGGGCGAGGGCGAGGCCGAGCGACTGGCCCAACGCAACGCCGAGGTGTTGGTGGTCTGAAATTGCTGGTCAGCCTGCGCCGTTGGGCGGCTCTCCACCGCTCAGGGAGGCGGTGATCCCAGGAGCCGAGCCGCCAGATCCTCGGCGCTGCGCATCGCCCCTTCCACCCGGCCAAAGCCCACCCCCTCCATGAAATCGCCGCAGAAGCCCAGCTTCAGGTCGTCGTTCCAGGCGAGCTCCCGGGGAAGGCCGGGGGGGAGGGGAAAGGCCGCCCCCCAACGCATCAGCTGCCTCTCCCCCCGCTCGGAGGGCTTGGGGGGCAACCAGGGCGCCATCACTTCGTCCAGCCCATCGGCCAGGGCCTGAATCACCTGCTGCTCCTGCTCGGGGGAGGGGGCAAGACCGAGCTGCCGTGCCATGGAGGAGCGTGAGCCATACACGCCGAGATGTTCGGCCGCGAAGGTGGCGCTGGAATGCACCACCACCACGCACTGCCCATCGGGCAGGGGTTGGCAGGAGATGCGCCACAGGCCCCAGCGTTGTTGCGCGCTCGGATCAAAGGCCAGGAGGCGAAACGGCAAGTCGAGCCATGGGCCGGCCTCGCCGGGGGCCAGGCGCAACAACAGGGTGCTGCGCGCCTCGAAGCGCAGGGCGGCGATGGCCGCCAGGGCATGGTTCAACCCGGGGTCCTGCAGCCGCTCGGCGAGCACCTGGAGGGGGGGGACCGGCCAGCCAAAGGTGAGCCGGCTGCGGGGATGGGCCAGGAGGGTGCCCGTGAGCACCAGCTGTTCCGCTTCCGTGAGGATCACGTCGTCGGCGTTTTTCAACAACCAACGGTCTTGGTGGCGATCGATGTGGCGCACCAGGGTGTCGAAGTTGGTGCGGAGCCCCTCGCCGGCCTGGACGAGCAACCCCTGGCACAGGTTTTCCATCCCCCCTTGCCCCCGGAAGCAGGGCCCCGCCAGCAGGGGATCGTCGGCGCCCGGGGGACCCAGCTCCCCAGCCCCATTGAGGATCGCGACCCTGTGGCTCCAGGGTTCCACCCAGCCCCCCTGCAGGAGCTCGGGAAGCACCAGGGGCAGGGGGGCCGCGGTCAGGTTGAAGAAGGGGGCCCCGTGGTCAATCACCAGGGTTGGATCCCTCCTGGAGCGCCGCGTGGAGGCCCGGCCTCCCGGTCCCCGCCCGGTCTCCCAGAGGCTGATGGCCTCGGGAGACGCCCCCCCGCGACCGAGCCGGGCGGCCAACGTGCAAGCCGCCACCCCGGCGCCAACCACCGCCAGCCGGGAGGGGAGGGCAGGGGTGGGCTGGTGGGGGTCGAAGATGCGCGTGCCTGCTGGACTGGCGGTCAACGGCCCTCGCCGTGGGTCCGCGAACTGTATTTACAGACTAGCTTCGAGGAAGGTGCGCAAGGCCGCGGGGGGGATCTCAATATCGTGACGGTCATTCAGACTGGTGGCACTGAAGAAACTGTAGGTGGCCCCCTGGATTGCGGCCAGTTGAAAGAAATCAGGCCTGGGTCCGTGGCCTGCTTGAAACACCTCCAACACCTGGCAGCCAGGGGAAACATGAATCAGATTGGTCAGGGCCCCGCCGTGGGCCGCGATGACATGGCTGGCGCCACGAAATAACTGGATCTGATCGCGCAAACAGAGCTGATCCAAACACACCCTCTGAAAACCATGGGGGGATAAGACCTCCATCACCTCATCTTCATTGCAGACACGGCGATGGCTCACATCCCCCCGGGAGATGTAGAGGCGCTGCCCGGGGCTTGGCCTGTTGGTTGCCGACCAGGAACCGAGAAACAGGCGCTCCGACAACTGGCGAATGGCCTCGGGTGAACAGGCATCAAAATGACCGCTGGAGCTGTGGCGAATGTGGCGATGCGAGAAGGTCGTCACCAGCCGGTCCATGCCGAAGCCCTGAACCCCTGAAGCGGCAGGGATGGGCAGGAGGCGATGTTCCGGCACAGACAAAAATCTCAAGGAGTCCCATTGCCAGGGACGCAGGCGAGCGGGGATGACGATGGCACAGGGAAGCCCCAAGCGTTGTTCACAAGCCTCAGCCGCGAAGATGCGGGGCAGAGCATCAAGAAACCAGTGAAAAAAGTTCGGCTTTCTGTTCAGATAATCAATCAACACACAGGCCGTTTGCTCGATCTGTCCCAGCGGACCGTGGCACTGGGTCCAGAGCAGACGCCCATGCTCCTTCCAGCTGAGCAGGCGAAAGGGGATCGTCTCTTCAATCAGGGCAAAATAGCGCTCCAGCCCGATCCAATCCGAACCCAGACAGCTGGCCTGGGGGGAAACCTTGAAACAGCCACCGGGCCAATCAAAGGGACGGCAATAGAGCTCCAGCCGCCCTAGGGGCAGCGACCAAAGGTTGCGCATGTTGCCGCCGTAATCACACTGGCGGGCGGGGCTCAGCCCGTAGGTTCTCCCCAAGGCTCACCTCATTGCGGGTCTGCCGGCGTCGTCGCGCACCCACAGGGCCAGCCCGCCACCGCGCCCCCGCGCTGCCAGCCAGCGGCGGCCCCTGTCTCCCTGCTCGCTGGCAATGAGGGCAAAGAAGGGGGCCTTGCCCGCGGCGGGCTCCGGCAGGGGGAGCGACACCAGGGGGCGATTCGCCAGGGAGAGCCGCAGCTCGCGAAAGTGAAACCGCAGCAGGGGCCGCCGCCCCCTCAGCTCGCCAGGGCCGTGAAAGGAGAGGCAGAGCGGGCCAAGCTGGATGGAATTGTGCAGGATCAGTTCCTGGTTCTCCCCTGGCCCGATGGCCAGAGTGGCCTTCAGGGCCCGCAAGGCGGCCCCAGCCCCCGCAGATGGCTGGGCCCCCTCCTTGCCCCACACCCGCTCCACCCGCCAGTGGCCCACCAGGTCATGGCTCTGCAGGCCACTGCCCTGGTGGCGGCTGTGCCGTTCCCTGGCCAACAGGCTGGCGCCGTCGGGAGCAGGGGCACTGAGGAGAGGCATGGGGCTGGAGGCTCCGCACTCCCCGCAAGAGAGAGTTTGAAACCATCCTAAAAGAGCGGTCGGGTCATTCCGAAAGCAGGGTCTTTGGGAGCTTCCCGGGCACTCTCGATCCGTAGGCCACCGCCAGGGGGCGGGGCCTACAGACCCTCGATGCGGATGGAGCTGGCGTTGGAGCGCACGTTCATGGGCCGTGGCTGGCGGAAGGGCCGCCAATCCTCCTGCGATTCCAACCCCTTTTCCACAGCAAGACATTGCTCGGCGGCCCAGCGCTCGCACACTTCATGGCCGGTGGCGGTGGGAATGAGCACCTCCACTTCTCCATCAAGAGGACAATGAAAGGTCATGATCTCAAAGGGAAAGACCACCCGCTCGAGAAAGAAACATTCCACACCGCGCACCCGCACGACGACCATGCGATTGGTGGGATTGCGATAGCTGCAGAGAATCTGGGTGGTGGTGGCCTGCGCGTCACCTGCCAGGGGGGAGGGGTGGAGGGGGGGCACGGCTTGGAATCCGTTGGATCTCTCCATCAAGGCAGGATTCCCACGGCAAGACAGTCTCCTGGGCGACGGTTTGGACAACGTTGCCCGACGGAGGCTCCAGCGCCCTCCTCCCCCGAGGCCCTGGTTCGGTCTCAGCTGCGTCGCAACCAGGAGGGGGCGCCGGAAAACCAATCGCCAAGATCATCGTGGTTGGGGTCGAAGGCCCCCCGGGGACCGATCTCGCCCAGATTCATGTCTGCCAGAAAGCGATCCAGGCCCGCCCTGGGGGCGCCATCCTGTTGTTGGCGTTGGGCCTGCTTGAGCCAACCCCAGACGGAAGGGTCGCGATCGGCAAATTTCTGCACATAGATGCGTTCCCCCAGGGTGACAGGTTCGGCGTTGGCAATGCGCTGGATGATGGCCTGAAGCCTGAGGCGCGTGCTGGGCGTCAACATGCTTGGGCGAGACAGATTCGATCCTGCATTGATAGCCAAACACCCCAGTCCAAAGGTGGCGATTCACACCAAAGAGTCGTCTCTGTCAGCACATCCATTCATCATCTTTTCCCCGGCCCGCGCCCTCAACTGGCGCTCTCGCCTGGGGCTCAATGGGCCCAGTCGGCTTGGTCGAGGGGTCGTTTGGCCGCATCAATCGCCGAATCCATGGCCAGGCGAAACGCCAGCGAAGGCTTGAGCACCGAACGCACCAGGCGCAGGGCCCGCGCGGCCATCACCCCATGGAGCAGGGGCCATTGCCTCGGCTCCGGGCAACAGGCCCCACGCAGGGGTTGAAGCCATTGCCAGACGCTCGTTTCCTCTCCTGGCGCCAGCGACTGGGGTGCATGGGAAGCCGGCACCCGCGGCTGGCCGAAGCTGGGCGTGCCCAGGCGATCCAGGCCCTCCAGCAGCAACTGATCCCCCGTTGGCAGCCGGGAGCACCCCTCCTGCCTCGCCGCCTCCGCAAGCACCTGCCAAGGGGATCCCCAACCCTCCAGCAGTGCGCGGTTGAGCGGGTCCCCCACCAGATAACTCGACCCATCCCGACAACGCACCAGCCGCAACCCCGCCACCTCCGTCTCCCCCGCCCGATGCGCCTGGGCCCAGAGGGAGGCCTGCACGCTTTGCCCCACCAACACGCCGGCCAGGGCCAGGAGGGTTTCGGCGTGAACGCCCCGCTCGGTTTGGAGCTGCTCCATGAGCAGCTCCAGGGCCAGCTGGGAACCGAGCTTGGTGCCCACCAGGGGATCCCCCACCTGCCGCCGGGCGATCAGGGCCCGCACCGCGTCAAGGGGAAAGGTGGAGAGGTCAACGCTGTTGGAGCCCATGGACATCGGAGGAACCAGTGGAGGCGGCCACCTCCAGTGTTCCCGTCGCGCGTCAGGCCGTTGGGGGCCAAGAGTGTCAACATGCGACAGAGCCTCGGGCCAGCGAGATCAACGATGGCGCGACTCCCCCTGGAGCTGGTCCCCTGCCTGGGTCTGGGGGTCGTGTTGGGGATGGCCCTGCCCTGGTTGCCGGCCCGCCTGGGTCCCGTCTTGATCCGTTGGGGGATTCCCCTCAGTCTCGCGGCCCTTCTCCTGCGCTCGGAGCTGTCCCTCACCCTGGTGCGCGCGATCCTGCTCGGCCTGCTCGTGCCCCTGGCGAGCCTGCTGCTGCTTGGCTTGCCACCCTTGCGGGAAGGCCTGGGCCACAACGTCCTCTGGCTGGGCGCGGCGCTGGGCAACACCGGTTACTGGGGATTGCCGGTGGCGCTGGCCCTGCTCCCCCCCCAGGCCCTGGCCACGGCGGTGGTCTACGACATGGCGGGCACGATCGTCGCCTGGAGCGTGGGTCCGCTGATGTTGCGGGGGGCACGGGGCGCGGGGTGGGCCCTCTGGCCGATGATCCTCGCCAGCCCCGCCCTTCAAGGCGTGGCCCTCTTTGCCATCCTGGTCCACACGCCGTGGCATGGGGCCCTGGCCCGGGCGCTCTGGTGGCCGGCGCGACTGGTGCTCCTCCTGGCCCTGACCGTGGTGGGCATGCGCCTCGGGTTGTGCCTCAAGGACCGCACCCTGACCCTCAGCGCAGGGGTTCCCTGGGCTCTGGCCTTCAAGCTTCTGGTGGTGCCCGCCCTCGTCTGGGGATTGGCGGTGCTGCTTGGCTTGCCTTCCCTGGATCGGCAGACCCTGGTGCTTCAGGGGGCGGCTCCCACCGCCCTGTCCGTGCTCCTGCTGGCGGAATCGGAGGGGGTGGAGGTATCGCTGGCCTCCACCATGGTGCTTGTGAGCACCTTCACGGCGATGGTGACCGTTCCCCTCTGGTGGAGGCTGATCCAGTGAGCGTCAGCCCTTGCCAGGCGCGCCCCAGCCGCTGCCTGCGGCGGGGCCTGGCCGCACTGTGTCTTGGATTGCTGGGGTGTCCCGCCCTTGCCGCGGCCCGGCCCCCGGCGGGCCAGGGGGCCAAGGCCCTGATCCAAACCCGGGGCCAACCCCTGCGGGCGGGCGTGATGTCGGGGGATGGCGTCGTGGCCCTGGAGCGGGCGGAAGGGGGTGACACACCGATCCTGCCGTTCGCGACGCCGCGGGGTTCCCTGCGCCTGCTGCTGGACACGGGAGCGGCCACCTCCATGGTCACGCCTGCGGTGGCGGAACGCCTCGGCCTTCGCCTCCACCCCCTGGCGCCGGGCGACTTCTCCATGGCGGGCGGTGGCCAGGCCTGCCAACAGCTCAACCTGTTCAGCGCCCGCCTCCCTGTTCTGGCCCTGGCAGGGGAGGCCGGAGCGCCCGCAGGCCCGCGGATCAACGGATTGGAGGTGCTGGTGACCCCCGTGGCGGCCCTTCCTCCCGGCGTGGATGGCGTGTTGGGGGCGCCCACCCTCAGGCAGCAGCCCCTGGTGGTGGATCCCCTGGCAGGGCGCGTGGCCCTGGGCCGCTCCGCCCTGCGCTGGCGTCCGACCCGGGGGCCCTCCCCCCAGGTTCTCCCCTTGCTCTGGCGCCTTGGCGTGCCCCTGCTGCCCCTGCAACTGGGCGGTGCCGGGGCGACGCCCCTCCCAGGGGGAGAGGCCCTGGCGGACACGGGGGCGGAAGGCCTGTTCCTGACGGCCCCCCTGGCCCAACGGCTGACGCCCCTGGGGCCCAGCCAACCGGCCCGCCTGGTCGGGGTCTGCGGTCTCCAGGAGGTGAGGCGCCAGCGTTTGCTGGGAATTGGCCTCGGGGGCCCGGGGGCGAGCCTGGAGGCGGTCGAGGCCATCATCCTGGCCAACCCGGTGTTTGCCCTCCTCGGGGTGGAGGCGATTGTGGGTCAGGAGTTCTTTCGATCCCGGCGGCAGCTATGGCGCTTGGATGCCGTTCCCCCGCGCCTGGAGCTGTGGTGAGCGAGGACAGGGGGCCACAGAAAAGCCCTCGCCAGGGCAAGCGAGGGCTTTTCCGGAGCTGCCATGCATGACATGGCGCTCTGGGCCGACGGGGGGTAAGGGTCGTCGGTTCAAACAATTTAGGCGCCACACCCTTCCAACGGGGGGAAGGGCACAAAAGATCACAGAGGGATCAGGCCTCCAAGCGCCGGAAGGGAGCCCATTGGGCCAACAGCTGCTCGTGACGCACAAGGGCGTAGCGGCTGAGCTCGCTGGGCTTGCAGCGGTACTGGTCCTTGAGGGACTGCAGCTGCACCTCCATGGAATGGAGGACGGGGTGGTTTTCGTACACCGCTGGGTTGCGAACGACACAATCTTAACGGAATCGGAAGATTTTCGCCCCCTCCCCCGGCGCTCCGTGTGGAGACCCCCATCCCCTCCCGGGGGGAGTCAGGGGCGCTCCGCCGGCTCCCTGAGGGCCCCCCCGCAGCTGGAACCGTTCCCTGCCGTGCAGCCATAGCAGTGGTCTCCAACCCGGATGGGCGCCTGGGGCGGAGGCTCCCGCAGCAAATCGCGTAGGTGGGCCCCCATGGGGGCGGGCAGGCCCAGCATTTGGTTGAAGTCACAGTCGAACAGCTGGCCGCGCCAATCCACGCTGATCAGGGTGCGACACATCACCCGTTCCAGGTTGTCCTCCCCGTGGTGACTCCGCAACAGCTCCTGGTAGGTGTCCAGCGTGCCCTGTTGCCGCAAGTGCTCGGCGAAGCGCTGGATGGGCATGTTGGCCAACACCTTCAAGCCGTTGAACACCACGCCGTGCTCCCGGGCCAGGGCCTCCTTGAAGGCGGCCTCCAGGGCTCCCTGGTCTGGAGGCAGGCTGGGGCCCTGGGGGTTGTAGACGAGATGGAGGGTCAGGCCCGAGCCCTCCTGGCCATAGCCCAGGGCGTTGAGCTGTCTCAACCCCTCCAGGCTGCGGGCAAACACCCCCCGGCCCCGCTGGCGGTCGACGGTCTCCTGCTGATAGCAGGGAAGGGAGGCCACCACCGTGACCGCCTGGGCGGCGAGAAAGGGGGCGAGCGTCTCCTGCCCGGGCTCCTGGAGAATCGTTAGGTTGCAGCGGTCGATCACCTCCACGCCCAGACTCCGGGCCTGCTCCACCAGGAAGCGGAAGCGAGGATGCAACTCCGGGGCGCCACCGGTGAGGTCAAGCGTGCGCAGACCACGGGAGGCCAGCACCTTGGGCACCAGGGAGACAGTCTCGTCATCCATCCGCTCCGTTCGCCAGGGGCCCGCGGCCACGTGGCAGTGGCTGCAAGCCTGGTTGCACCGATACCCCAGATTCACCTGCAGGGTCTGCAGGCGATCCCGGCGAAGGGAGGGGAAGCCGAGGGCAGGGGAGGGAGCCTCCATGGTGGGCGCGGGCCAGCGGTGGAGTTTCAACGCTTTACAGGATGGCGCTCTCCGTTCTCCACGGCACAGCAGGATGGGGGGCGAATGCCGCCGATGGGGAAGCCCATGCAGGTTCAGATGGCCAAATCGTTGCCCGAGGAGTTGAATCTGGACCCTCCCCGGGGCTATCGCCCCATGGCCTGGATTGGCCTTGCGGTGAGTTGTTTGGCCATCCCCTTGACCCTGCAAATCATTTTCCTGGATTCCACCTGGCGCACGGTGGACATCGCCGTTGGCGCGGGGGGGGTGTTGCCGGCGGCCGTCCTAGGCATCATTGCGTCGGTCGCCCTGTTGCGCTGGCTGCATTGGGGGCAAATCGTGGCGATCGTGGCCCTTTCCTTGAGCCTGGCCCTCTCTCTGCCTTACGCCATTGTTCGCCTGGTGATGGTGGAGCCGGGGCGAATGCAATTGGCAATTTCGGCGCCACTGCTTTGGGCCGTCAATGTGGCGGCCCTGGTGTTCTGGTGTCGGCCAAGCATTCGTGCCTATCTTCGTTGAAAACGGCAGGTCGCCCGGGGCGGGGTGCGACCTGTCGCCATTGTGACGGTTCAGCCCGTGGCATTGCCGCCATTGTGGAGCCTAGCTAGGAGTTGGTCATGACTTTTTCATTCTCCCCGTCCAGCGTTGTGACACCCACCACCGCGCGCCCCTTCGTGGCCCATGCCCGTGCCTACAGGCTGGTTGATGCCCAAGGAGAACCCCACCCCGTCTTGGATGACCTCTACGACTCCCTCGACGCGGCCTGGGCCGAGGCCGTGGGCTGGTGGGCCCAGCAGACCAACGCCAAGCAGGAACCCGTGGCCATCGGCGTGGAGGTGAGCACCACCAATGGAGGCTGGCGCACCATCCGTTACCCCGGATCCTGACTTGGACCAGCAGGGAGACGACCGGGCGAGACAGGTTGAGACTTGCTGAATTGTCCACCAACTGTTTCCCCTGTTACAGAGCGGAGGTCCCACGGCCGTGTGAGATGTGCTGTGTCGAACATTGACCAGGTCTCCTCTTCCATGACACGAAGCTTTTCGTCCATGGCCGGATCCACTGCCATGGACACCTTCGATCGTTTGCGACTCCGGTTCGGGGCCGGGCTCGGTGAAGCCCGTCAACGACGCATGGCCTTCGCCCTATTGGCCACTGGCGCTGGCCTGCTGCCCTTGATGGCCGGTTCCGCCCAGGCGGCCCTGAGCAAGGTTCCCACGGATGGAGCCGATACGTTATTGATGCTCATCGGTTCAGCCCTGGTGTTGCTGATGACCCCTGGATTGGCCTTCTTTTATGGGGGGTTTACGCGTTCAAAGAACGTGCTCAACTGCATGATGATGAGTTTCTTCCTCATGGGACTCATCGGAGTTGTGTGGGTGGTGATTGGTTACAGCCTGAGTTTTGGCCTCGGTTTCAATAGCCCCTTCATCGGCGGCCTTGAGCTGTTCATGCTCAACAACCTGGGTGGCCCCCTGGGGGATGGTCCCCTGGCGGATGGCTTTGCCGTTTCCTCCACCTCATTTGCCCTCTTCCAGGGCATGTTTGCCATCATCACCCCAGCGCTGATTTCAGGGGCGTTGGTGGAACGGATCAGTTTCAAGGCCTGGTTCTGGTTTTGCTTGATTTGGAGCATCTTCGTCTACTGCCCGATGACCAAAATGGTCTGGGGAGGCGGCTTTCTTGGTCCCTTCGGGGCCATTGGTGCCCTTGATTTCGCCGGGGGAACGGTTGTGCACATCTCCTCAGGGGTGGCTGCCCTGGTTGCCGCCGCCATCATTGGTCCCCGCGTCACCTGGCCCGAGAACAAGCGTCCACCCCATAACGTGCCCTTCATTCTTCTTGGCGCTGGCTTGCTTTGGTTTGGCTGGTTTGGCTTCAACGGAGCCAGCATGTTCGCCTCGAAAACGGCCGGCTATCCCTTCCTGACCACCTCCACCTCGGCCTCGGCCGCACTCTTGACGTGGTGCATGTTGGAATGGTTCAAGGATGGCAAGCCCACCGCCGTGGGCGCAGCCACAGGAGCCGTGGCCGGCTTGGTGGGCATCACTCCGGCCGCTGGTTTTGTCTACATCGGTCCTTCCCTTCTCATCGGTGCCATTGCCTCCCTGGCCTGTTTCATTGCCGTGCGCGTCAAGTCCGCCATTGAATTCGACGACTCCCTGGATACCTTCATGGTCCATGGTGTAGGCGGAACCATTGGTGCCCTGTTGACAGGTCTGTTCGCCTCGGCTGCCCTTGTGCCCGCCGATTACTTTCCCCTCTCGGCAAAGATCATGGCGGAGAGTGGAAATGTCGGCATGTTTCTCGCCCAGTTGAAGGCTGTGTTGATCAGCTATGGTTTTGTTGGCCTTGCCACAGCCTTGATCCTCCTCCTTTTGAAAGTCTTCATGCCATTGCGGGTCACCCCTGAAGAAGAGGAGCGGGGTCTTGACTTTGTCGCCCACGGCGAAGAAGCTTACGATCCAATGACAAACTGATTCCTTTGCACGTCCCATCATGAAAATGATCACCGCCCTGATCCGACCGAGCAAGTTGGATGCAGTTAAACTAGCCCTAGTCTCCATCGATATCGTTGGCATGACCGTCACAGATGCCCGTGGTTTTGGTCGTCAAAAAGGTCAAATCGAGCGGTATCGCGGCACCGAATTCAAAGTTGACTTCCTGCCAAAGATCAAGCTGATGGTGATTGTTCCAGACGAAAAGCTGGATTCCGCCATTTCGGCCATCACCGCCGCAGCTCACACGGGCGAAATTGGCGACGGCAAGATCTTCGTCAGCCCGGTGGAAGACGTGATCCGTATTCGCACAGGCGATAGCGGGGAAGCTGCCCTTTGAGTGCAATGATGAAGGGATTGATATAATCCCCCCCTATTGTCTACTCAGTCGGGGATTCCCAAGGGGATTGCAGCAGATGCAATCCCCCTTTTTGCTGCAATCCCATTGTTTATGAATGAAATCCCCAGAGT
>JBKDSY010000152.1:0-5418 GCA_046340755.1 Cyanobacteriota bacterium | reverse complement strand
GGCAGAGGATGTCTCAACGTTCTGCATGGTGAGTGTAGAGGCCTGATCAACTGCTGGCCCGATGCAGCACGGCCACCACCTTCAGGGAGGGGGCGGGTTCGATGGTCATCACTTCATTCACAAAGCGTTCGTGGTCGTCGAAGCGCCCGTCAATCGTGGGGTTGTCCCGGTTCAATGGACAGGCCGCTAAGCCACCGGCTTAACCGAGGATGAACACCATGAGCAGACAACACCGCCGTTTCACGCCTCAGCAAAAGGCAGAGGCCATTGCCCTCTGCCAAAGCGAGGGCTAACCATTGGCTGAGAAGATTCGATCCATCGCTCCGGGTCGTCCAAGACCACCGTCGATGCGGCGACACCCGAAAGCTGGAGGCGGAGCGCCTCCAGCCCCGGGAGGATCAAAGCACCCGTACCTCGTCCTGGGGACCGAGCACCCGCCGCTGATTGTCTGCCGAGTTCAGGGCTTGCTCGCCGGGCGCGTCGTGCGGCTGGACGCTGAAGCGCAAGCCGGGGCAGGCCGGGTGGCGTGATCGCCAGGCCCCAGGGGCCTCGACCAGTTCCGCTAAGCCCGTTCCGCGACAGGCATCAACCAGCTGAGTCCTGGCGGACGACCCCCGAGAAGCCCATCACCACTGGCGGCTGATAGGGCCTGAGCTGCTGAGCCGTGGCCTCCAGGAAGGCCACCAGGATCGTGATCAGCAGGATGTAGTCCCGCAGGGCGGGTTCCAGGGGGCCGTGGGCCGAGGGTGGCTGGGCAGCCAGCACGGTCTCCAGGGGAGCCCAGAGGGGGTTGGTGCGGGCCTCGGCAACGACCTCGGCCAGACGGGCGCTGTGGGCAGGATCAGCCAGCGATGCCGATTCAGTGGAATGCGCGAAGGCGTTCCGCAGCTTGCGCAGAGCAGAGAGAGCCCGCTCCACCGGGGCGTCGATCAGGCCCAAACGGTGAGCGAGGGCGACCTTGGCACCGAGAGAACCCAGGGGGCGATCGGGCAGGAACAGGCCGTCGCCCCGGTTGGGTGCCGGGGCCATCAGGGCCTGAAGCAGGTGCTCAAGGGCGGCATCGACCCGGGCAACGCCCACCAACACCGCACCCCGGCCACGCTCTTCGAGCATCTGCAGGGCGATGGAGCGGGCCGCGGTGGCGGCGGCGGTGTCAGGGGTAAGGGGTGACATCGGTCCGCTGGATCAACCGGGAGGCTGTTCGCAGACATAGCGGACCGGCTTGGCGAGCTTGCGGGCTCTGCCTTGCTCCACCAATCGCAGACACCAGCGCCCTACCTCAGTTTTGGAGACATCAAGGAGCAAGGCCAACTCCTCAATGGTGTGCGGCTCGTGCAGACAACTGAGCACAAGCTCGTTAACAAAAAAGGCCAGTGCCGCCGCAGGTGCCTGGGCTTGAGGCTGCACTGGCGGGGGTGATTCGTGCTGAGATATGGGTGCGATGCACTCGGCTGCTTGCTCCGGATCAGGGGCCAGCACTGCTTCGTGGCTTCTCTGGCTGTTTGTCTCGGCGCAAGGCTCGCTGCTGGGTTCTGCTGGTTCTGGGGTTTGGCTCTCAAGCAGCGAGCCCTGCTGAACCTGCTCTGGAGCCATGACGGATGCGCCCGATCTCGAGCTGTGTTCGGTGCCGCGCAGCAAGGCTTTCAGGGCATCGGCAGATGCAGGTTCGGGCCAGCGGTGGGCACCAAGTTCCGCCAGTGCCGCCAGGCCCGGGCCGCCGCGGGAATCGCTGAGAACGTGGACGGGGCAGAAGCGAAGGTTCTGCAGTTGTTCCGTAGCGCCCGCCCAGGTGCCGCCTTTCCCCTTGGCGGAACTCACCACCAGAGCGGCATCGGCGAGGGCATAGATCAGCTTGTTGCGGCCCATGGCACGCCACACCTGGAAGCGTGCACTGGGGGCCTCGCTGGAAAGCAACAACAGGCGGCCGTCCAGCAACGCCTGACGCCAAATAGGCCTGGCACTGATCTTCTCCAGGCTGTCGGCCACCGCGCCAATGGCGCAGCCGCCGGCTGCGAGGCTTCCCAGCATCGCGGATTCATCGACGCCCTTGGCGGCACCGGAGGCGATCACCACCCCGGCTGCTGCGGCCAGGGCACCCACAGCCTCGGCTTGCTGGAGCAGTGCTTCCGAAGTGTTGCGCGAGCCCACCACAGCCAGGGCGGGAGCGTTCAGCAGCTCGAGGTTGCCGCAGGCATAGAGCAGGGGCGGGGCGGCACGCTTCAGGCGCTGCTTGAACCGCCGGGGATAGGCGGCATCAGCACGGCCAATCACACTGATCGAGCGGTTGGCCCAGTGCTCCACCGCCTGGCTGAGCTGAAAGCCGCGGGAGAGCAGGCGGTTGAGGCGCTCGGCCGCAAACGAGGCTGACAGGGTGGTGAGGAGGGTATCTCTGGAGCCGTTGATCAAATCCGCCGGTTGCACCCGCTCCTGTTGCAGATGGGCTGCCAACTGGGCGTACTCCGCCGCCGAGAGCAGAGGCTCTTTACCGGCAGCTTTCCCCCCCTCCTGCAGCAGCGGAGAAGTGAGCAGCAGTACGGCCTGGGTGTTGGCGGAGGGAGCTGGCATTGAGGGGCCAATGGGGCAGGAGCTCAGTCGCTCTGACCGGTTTGGGCAAGGGCCAGCGGAAATACCGGGCCCGCCCCATGTTCGCGCAAAAGCCAGGCCGCCACGGTGAATGTCCAGCGTGAATCGACCATGTCATCGATCAGCAGGCAGGGCCCGCTGGGGATCGGGCCCGTGATGGCGAGGCTGCCGTCCAGGTTGCGGGCCTGCTGGCTGCTGTTCCGCATGGTCTTCTGCTCGGCCGTGTCCCGCACCGTCTCCAAGGCGGGCACAAAGGGCAAGCCCAGGACGGTAGCCAGCTGCGCCGCAAAGGCCGGCACCAATACGGGATGGCGCCGCGAAGGGATGCAGGTGACCCATTCGGGTGGGGGTGCCGGCCGCCATTGCTGGATCAGTCGCACACACCCCTCCACCAGTGCTGCATCAAAGCGGCCAGTGCTGGACTTGCCGCGTTTCACCAGTTCCGCCCAGCCGGCAACAGACCAGAAGCAGAGCGCCTTGCCGGCTTCCGCCTGGCGGTCGGCCGGGATGCGGCCCCTGAGGCCATAGCTCGGCAGGCCGCCGGCGGGCCACTGTTTCCTGGGCTCAAGGGTGATGCGTAGAAGGCGCAAGAAGCCGCGGGCCTCGCGGGCCAGGTCGCCAGGAACCGCCTCAGGGAGTGGCGACAGGGTGGGCGGGCCCACGGTGCTGGGATCACCGTCGAGCGCCTCAACCAGAAAGGCCATGTGCTCCCCGAAGGGCAGATCCACGTAGGCCTGCATTTGCACGGCTTCTGCCCGCCGCAGCCCAGTGAGACGCTCCACCCGCTGCCAGAACGCTGGCTGGAGCTCTGCCGGCAGCCGCTGCCAGCGGGAGCCCTGCTTGCCGATCGGCGCGGGGGTCTCCAGCGAAAGGATCTTGAGCGCCTGCTGCAGGCGACCCTTGGGCAGATTGAGCTGGGCAAGCAGCTCCGCCTCGGTACAGCCTTCTTCGGGGGCGTGTTCGAGGGCATCGAGGAGTCGCTCCACCTGCTCGCGAGAGGGGAAGGCGCTGCGGATGAACCAATCGGTGATGGAGAGCTCTTCTTCACCGCTGAGCAGCACGCCGTAGGCGGAGGGCAGGGCACGGCCGGCACGGCCGACCTGCTGGTAGTAGGCCACGACTGAGCCGGGCACCTGGTAGTGGATGACGAAGCCCAGATCAGGCTTGTCGAAGCCCATGCCCAGGGCCGTGGTGGCCACCAGCGCTTTGCATTGGTTGTCGATCAGGGCGTCTTCCAGTTGCTCACGATCGCCGCTGTCCATGGCGCCGGTGTAAGCGCGGGCATCGATGCCGCAGGTCTGCAGCCATTCGGCCACCAGGGCGGCATCACGGGTGGTGAGGGCGTAGATGATGCCGCTGCCCTCCAGGCCCGGCAGCGTTTGGGCCAGCCAGGCAAGGCGTGCCGGTTGACTGGGGAGGCGGAGGCTCTGGAGGGTGAGGGAAGGGCGGTGGAGATCGCCCCGCTGCACAGTGAGTTGAGGGCCGAGTTCGCGTTGCAGGTCGGCCATCACCCGGTTGCTGGCGGTCGCTGTGGTCGCCAGCAGGCTCACGTTGGGCAGGGTCTGCACCAGCCGGCCAACGCGGCGGTAGTCGGGGCGGAAGTCGTGGCCCCAGTCGGAGATGCAGTGGGCCTCATCGATCACCACCAGGCTGGGGTTGAGCTGGGCGAGCGGACCTCCCACGAAGTCAGGTGCGTTCAGCCGCTCGGGCGAGATCAGCAGGATGTCAATCTCTCGCCGGCTCACTTGCTCTTCCACTGCCTGCCATTGGTCGGTGTTGGTGGAATTGACCGTGCGTGCGCTCAGGCCCATCCGCTTCGCGGCGGCAATCTGGTTGCGCATCAGCGCCAGGAGCGGTGAGATCAGCAGGGCTGGGCCGCAGCCTCCTTCTCGCAGCAGCTTGGTGGCGATGAAGTAGACGAAGCTCTTGCCCCAGCCAGTTTTCTGGACGACAAGGACTCTGCTGTCTTGTTCACAGACTGCCTGGATCGCCTCAAGTTGACCATCGCGGAAGTCAGCGGATGGGTTTCCAGAACCTGCTCTCAGTAATTCAAGAGCGCGATCTTGGTTAAAAACAGTGTTCATGCTGTAAGGCTGTAGTCAATTCCATTCCATTCGATCGGCCTGGATCTGCAGTGATCTTCGATGGCCTGGGTGAAATCAGGTCGCACGAGTTTGGCGCGGGCCTTGCACCACTGAGGATAGCGGCTCAGGAACTGATCGATCTCGCTGCTGAGGTCATTGAGGGTGTGGTGACTGTTGTCTTGGAGCAGGGGAACGGTCGCCAATCCAAGCAGATGGGCGGTGGCATCGCGTTGATTGCGCCTCCAGAAGCGCTGCCTTTCCGGATCCGCAACATCAAACAGCAGGAAGGGATCGGGCAGATGGGTGTAGGCCACCGAGTGTCGGGCGGCGCACCATTCCCCGAACAGAATCAGTCCCTGGTGCTCGGGCTCCTGCAGGAACGCCTCAAGATCGGGACCATGCAGGGCTAACCATGTTTGAAGGCCTGAGAACTGACCTTTGTAGGGAGCCTGCAAATAGTTGCCCCGTTGCTGGATGCGCAGACTGCCTTCCGTGCTGAGTGAGAAGCCGATGTTGGCACCATCGATCTTTTCTTCGATCGCCACGGGTTGGGAGAGGAAGGCCTTGGCTTCCTGAGGCGTGAGGATCTTGTCATCGCGCACAGGGCCCCTTGCCCAGCCAGGCGAGGTGGGGGGTATGGGGGAAGCGGTAGAAACTGAGTGGCGCCATTCAGAAAAAAGACTCCAATGATCAGCGCTGCCTCTTTTCATTATACTTTGAGCGCGACCAGGACTCGATGATTGGCTCCAGA
>JBKDSY010000151.1:0-6941 GCA_046340755.1 Cyanobacteriota bacterium | reverse complement strand
CCTGCCGGTGAAGACGATCCGCTATTACTGCGATGAGGGATTGCTCCAGCCCAGGGCTCGCTCCGAATCTGGGTACAGATTGTTTGACGAAGAGAATCTCGCTGAGCTGACGATCATTCGCTCCCTGCGGGCGATGGATGTATCGATTCCCGAGTTGGCGAGGATCCTGGAGGTGCGGCGAGCCGGTGTCTGCAACTGCTCTGTTCTGAAAGACAGCATTACGGCCAAGATGGAATCAATCAACCTGCGCATCGCTGAGCTGGCCGCCATGAAGGAGGAGCTGGCGCGGCTTCTGGGCAGCTGGCAGGACTGCGGTGGCTTGAAGCCTGATCGCTGATTGCCATGGGCTTCCGCTTGCGCCGTTCCGCCCGTCTGGGTCCGCTGAGGTTCAACTTTTCCAGCGGCGGACTGAGCTCGATCTCCGTCGGCGGGCGCGGGGCCTCCTTCAACATCCCGGTGAACCGTAGCGGCGGCCCGCGCACCACCGTGGGGTTGCCGGGCACCGGCCTGAGCTGGAGCGTGGAGCACACACCATCCGAGGGCCTGCCCAACAGCCGCCGGCTGCGGCCGGGCCAGCTCGATGCGCTCAAGCAGTCGCTGCTAGGGGTGCTGCGCCAGGAGCTGTTCGCAGCCGGCTCCACCGGGGAGCAGCTGTGGGAGCACGGCCTGGTGAGCCGCCTGCTCGCCGATGGTTCCCTCGGTGCGCGCACCACAGGCCTGCTGGCGCTGATCGAAACCCCTGAGGCGATGGAGGCCTACCTGCTGCGGGGCCAAGGCCAGGACGATGCCAAACGTCGGGCCCAGCGCTGCATCACGGCCGTGCAGGAGGCCTCCAGGCTGGCTGCTGGACGGGGCTGGCTCGCCTGACATGGCAAGAGCAGGTGCCCGCAGGGCCGGTTCCCCGTATCCGGCCGTACCTGCGCTGTCGCCTCAGCAGGCCAAGGATGGAGCCGGAAAGAAGGAGATACCCCCGCATGCGAGAGATCGTGTTCCGCGTTCTGGCTGAACGCCCCGGCCACCTGGAAGCCCAGGCCGAGTCGCTGCCCATCCGCATCACCGCGCCCACCCTTGAGGAGCTGCAGCACGAGGCCCGTGAGGCCCTGATCGAGCACCTGGGGCCGGCCCATGGCACGGTTCGGGTGCGCGTGCGCCGTGAACCCCGTGCTGCCGTCAGCAGCATCCGGCCGGTGGGCCGCCCTGCAGCTCTCTGTCGCTGAGCCCATCCGATGTGTATTGAGCCCCCTTCATGAACCCCTGTTGCCCCCCGTGAAGACCGGTGTCGTTCACGCTGCAGGCCTTGCTGGTTTTCGGTGGCCGGCCCATCGTGGCTGCAACGGGATTCGGAGGCTCCATTGATGGAAGACACCCCCCCTGAGCAGCCAGTAGGAGCGCGCTGACGATCCGGCCCCTGCTCCAACACTCTCGACGGATCTACTGACGTTCCTGGCGTGTCAACCCAGTCGCCGTCCACTGCATCGCCCTAGATGCCCCGGACCTAACGGAACGTCCCACTCGACACCTGGCCCCAGGTGCCAGCGCCGGCAGCTCCGCCCACAACCAAAGACACCCTGATCTGAAAACGATCAACCGACCGCACCGCTGCGCCCGACTCCCTTGGGAAGGCACCACGGCTGAGCAGACAAAGGCCCGGGGCCAACGCTCCGGGCCCTTGTTGTGCTGCTGGGCGCTCGACCAGATGCCGGCTCAGCCCAGCAGCCGAGCCATGCCGGTCAAAGCCACGCCCACCAGGGCCGCAGCGCCAATCACCTGCAGCACGCTCCAACGCAGCCGCAGCTGGGCAAACAACGCCACCCCCACAACCAGGGCCGCCCAAGGGTTGAAGGCACCGCCGGGCCACAGCACCGGGCCGGCGAAGAACAGGGCCAGGCTGGCAATCACCCCCACCACCACGGCGGTGATGGCACTCAGGGGAGCCCCGAAGCGCAGGTCGCCACGGCTCGCTTCCACCAGTGGCGCCCCAGCCAGGATGAAACCGAAGGACGGCAGGAAGGTGAACCACACCGTGACCGCCACCGCCGCCAGGGCCAGGGCGTTGCACCAGCGGCGATCGACTGATTCCACCCGCCCATGAAGCCCACGAAGGCCACCACCATGATCAGCGGGCCGGGCGTGGTCTCCCCCAGCGCTAGCCCGTCGAGCATCTGGCTGGCCGAAAGCCAGCCGAACTGCTCCACCGCCCCCTGGGCCACGTAGGGCAGCACGGCATAGGCCCCCCCGAAGCTGAGCAACGCAACCCGCGTGAAGAAGCGGGCCATCAGTGCCAGCGAACCATTCCAGCCGCCGGCGACCACCAGACCGGCCAGGGGCACCAGCAGCGCCAGCGCCCAGATCAGCAGGGTGACCGCCAACCTGCGGCGCGAGAAGCGGGCGTGCTCAGGGCTCTCGGTGTGGTCGTCGTGCAGAGCATCCGCCTGAGCTGCGTCTGCTTTGGCCGCCGCGGAACCATGGGCGCCGCCCGTCTGCAGTAGGGCGGGCCTCCAGCGGGAGACCACCAGGCCGACCAGTCCGGCCACGATCACCACCAGCGGGTAGGGCAGCTTGAAGAGGGCCAGGGCCAGAAAGCCAAGGATCGCCAGTGCCACCAACAAAGGGGTGTGCAGGGTTCGCTTGCCAATGCGCCAGGCCGCCATCAGCACGATCGCCAGCACCGCCGGCTTGAGCACCGCGAACACCGAGGCCAGCAGCGGCAGCTGCCCCCAGAGCGCGTAGATGCTGGCCAGGGCCGTGAGCACGAACACCGAGGGGATCACGAACAGCCCGCCGGCGATCAGGCCGCCGGGCACGCCATGCATCAACCAGCCCAGGTAGGTAGCCAGCTGCATCGCCTCAGGTCCGGGCAGCAGCATGCAGTAGTTGAGGGCATGCAGATAGCGCCGCTCTGAGAGCCAGCGGCGCTGGTCGACCAGCTCACGGTGCAGCAGGGAGATCTGCCCGGCCGGCCCACCGAAGCTCACCCAGCCGAGCTGAAACCAGAAACGGGAAGCCTCCGCCAGGGTTACGGCGGAGGGTGGTGTTGTCATGGGTTCTCTCACGGACTTGGCATCAGGGCCCATCTTGCGGGGAACCGCACCCAGCCAGGGTGAACGCGACCACAACCGCTCTTGACTCTCCAGTAGCTGTAGACCTCAGGCTGGAGGGATCCTGTCCTCCCTCACCGTTCATGGCCGCCACCAGCCTCCATGCCGTCCGCCTGTACCGGATGGATCTGCCGGACCACGCCTGCCCCTGGGGGTTGCGGGCGGTGCGGCTGCTGCAGGAACGGCACATCCCCTTTGAGGACCATCGCCTCACCAGCAGCGAGGCGGTGGAGGCCTTCAAGGTGGCCCAGGGGGTGGCGACCACGCCCCAGATTTTTGCCGGCCCTGACCGGATTGGCGGGTACACCGAGCTGGCCGCACGCCTGGGCGTCAGGCCGGACCGGGCCGAGATCTCCTACACGCCGGTGGTGGCGGTGTTCAGCACTGCGGCCCTGATGGCGCTGGCGCTGAGCGCCGGGGTGAGGGGCTTCATGGGGATCGCCATCTGTCTGCTGGCGATGCTCAAGCTGATGGATGTGGACGCGTTTGCGGCCAGCTTCCGCAAGTACGACCTGCTCAGCCAGCGTTGGCGGCCCTGGGGTCGCCGCTACCCCGGGATCGAGCTGCTGGTGGGCCTCGGCGTGTTGCTCCAACCCGAGCCCACCACCGCTGCACAGCTGGTGGGAGCGGTGGCCGTTCTGCTGGGTGCCATGGGCATGGTGTCGGTGGGCAAGGCCGTGTTCATCGATCACCTGGCCCTCAACTGCGCCTGCGTGGGGGGCAACTCAAAAACACCCCTTGGGGTGGTGAGCTTCGCGGAGAACCTGATCATGGCCGCCATGGGGGCCGTGATGCTCGCCGGCCGTTGAGCGGCGATCAGGCTCGGGACCGGCTGCTGGAGAGGAGCATGGCAATCCCGGAAACAATCACCACCAGGGTGAGGGCGCCCAGGAGCAACGAGTAATACGGCTGCAGGTTGATCGGCCCAAACCGGCCGGTGTGGATCTTGACCAGCCAGAAGGCATCGATTCCCTGCTCCAGTAACAGGCTGTAGAGCGAGCCACTGGCCGCCGTGAGCAGCAGGGGGGCAGCCGCCAGCGGCACCACTACACGGTGGGCGCGGCGGAACCTGGCGTTGAGGGCGCGCGGCATCGGCATCATTCCTGCCGCAGCTCCTTGTGCAGCATTGCCTCACCGCTGCAGGGCATCCACAGTCCATTGTTCTGGTGGGTGCCTTTGCAGCCCAGCTCCTTGGCACGCTGCTCCGCCTCGGCCTGGGTCTTGTACATGCCCTTGGCGTGGGCCAGGGCCTGGCCTGGCAGCTGCAGAACAGACAGCAGTGCTAAGGCACCTACAGCGAGAGGTTGCTTGCGGATCCAATGGATACGCACGTGTGAGAACAGGTAGATCATTTGTAGATGATTGACAAGATGCGGGTGGCAATCAGAACGAGAAAAGTGCGTCGAACTGGTAGTACTCAGGCTTGTCGAGTCCGTCATGCCTGAGCATGCGACGCAACTCAAGAATCTCGCGGCGTTGGGCGACGATGATCTGCCGCGCCAGGCGCTGAATGGTGGGGTTACTGCTCTTCTTGAGCGCATCGTGGGCCATCACCAGCGCACCGCCGTGGTGGGCGATCATTCCTTCTAGAAACCAGGTGACGCGGTTGTCCTTTCTTGGTGTGGAGCCCGTCATCTGCATCGCCTGAATCTGGGCAGCGCCCATGCGCTCCAGGCTTTCCATGCTGTTGGGATCGCCACCGGTCTTCAAGGCCACGGGATAGACGGGTGCCTCGGGGTACCAGGCCTTACGCCATTGCCCCATCGCCTTGATCTCCTGGGCCTGATCCCGCCAGATGTCCTTCCCGAGCGAGCCCACTCCGGGCACCCCGATGTCAAACACAAACTCACTCATGCGTAGGGCGCCGGTGTGGTGCTGCACCATCGCGTCGAGCCAGCGCAGGTCGTAGGTGGCTCCGGCGGGGCCGACATCGTGGTTGTGGGCGCTGTGGTCCATGGGTGCGACAGCCGGCGCTGATCCCGGCGCGGGAGCCGGAATACCCATCTGATGGTGTTGATGGTGGCCGTGATGGGGATCCATCTGGGCCAGGGCGGGGGCCGTTGCCGCCAGCGGGCCGAGCAGGGCCAGAGAGAGAAGGGCGATTCGCATCGAACCAGCTGGGACCGCTTAGAACAACTACCATGCAGTCTCCATCAGGGGGAGAGTCAAGTGGCTGGGCGACAACCGGTGGGCCTGCTGCCCCGCGAGCTCGAAAAGATCGGTGCGGTGGCCAGTCGCTCCGGGCTGACCGTCAAAACCATTCGCTTCTACTGCGACGAGGGCCTGATCCAGCCGAGCAGCCGTAGCGAGGGCGGCTACCGCCTGTTTGATGAGGGCGTCTTCGCTGAGCTCGCCCTGATCCGCACCCTTCGGGCGATGGAGATCTCACTGCCGGATGTGCGCCGGATCCTCGATGCGCGACGTTCGGGGATCTGCACCTGCAGCGACCTGAAGGCACGGATCCGCAGCAAGGCCGGCGAGATCGGCGAGAAGATCGTCGCGATGCAGAACCTCCAATCGGAACTGTTTGGCCTGCTCAACAGCTGGGAAGTCTGTGGGGGCCGTACGCCGGTGGCTCCCACTCCCGTGCTGGTCGCCGCCGACCGCTGAGCTGGGCGTTTGCCACCTGACCGGGGCGGACTGGGACAACCCCTGGCGCTTTCAGCGGTTCGCCGTGCCGAACCACTGCTGATACCAGCGGGCCATCTGTTCGATCTCCTCGCTCTGCACCCGCACCATCGCCGCTTCCAGCTCCCGCAGCTCGGGATGGACGGTGCCCCACTGGGCATGGGAAGCCATCATCACGCCCATGCGGTGGTGGGCAATCATTTGCTCGAGAAAGGCCCGATCGAAGTCGGGAGCCGTGCGGAGGGAATCGAGGCTGGTGGAGAAGCCGGGCATTCCCATGCCCATACCGCCCATTCCCATGCCGCCCCTCATGTCCATCCCCTGACCCGGCCAGGTGGGCACGTCGCTGCCGTACCACTGGCGATACCAGCGGCGCATCTGGGCATTCTCCTTGCTCTGACTGGTGCGGATCCTCTCCGCAAGGCCCCGGATCTCTGGTCGCCTGGAGCGCTGCAGGGCCAGCTCCGCCATGGCGATGGCTCCCTCGTGGTGGGGAATCATCATCACGATGAAATGGGCATCGGCGGAACGCTGGCCCATCGGCATGCCACTCCGGCCACGACCAGGGGGCATCGCGGTGGTCGTGGCCGCGGTGCCGGCCTCAGCGCTAGGGGCGCTTGGGCCCGCCTGAACGGAGCTTGCCAGAACCAGCAAGGCCGCTGCCGCTGGAGCGATGCCTTTCAACGAACGCCCCTTCCCTACGCCGCAACGATTCAGAAACCGGGCCATCGGCACCTCCGTTGAGCTGCTGATTCCATCCTGGCCGGATTGGGCGGCAGGAAGGTTCGATGCAGCACAAGGGACACAGGGCCGCTGGCGAGACCGAGCTTCCACGGGGGCTGGAGGGGGTGCTGGGTGGAGCCGCAGAGCTCCATTCGGGTTAAAAAGGCTGCACCGGATCAGGGCAAACGCTTTTCAGCAGAAAGCCGCAGGGAAAACGTCGCGCCGTGTCCCGGTGTCGACTCCACACCGATGACCCCGCCATGGCGTCGGGCGATGGCCTGGGCGATCGCCAATCCCAGGCCGGTGCCCCCCTGCTGACGGCTACGGGCGGGATCGAGGCGATGGAACCGCTCAAAGATGCGCCCCTGGTCCTCCACTGGGATACCAGAACCACTGTCCTGAACGGACAACTGGATCTCCCGGCCGCGGCGCTGCAGACCCACCAGGACCGTGCCGCCAGCCGGGCTGTGCTGCAGGGCATTGCTGAGCAGA
>JBKDSY010000150.1:0-5372 GCA_046340755.1 Cyanobacteriota bacterium | reverse complement strand
CCTGGAGCGATCCCGAGGAGGCCCCCCTGACCCCGGGCGACCAGACCCGCCTGCGGGCCCTGGGGGCCGGGGGAGGACTGCGCCATGGGGGCGACGGCGTGGCCTTCCTGGAGCAGGAGGCCCTGGCCTTGGTGCGGCAGGCGCTCGGCCTGGAGGGCCCCGAGCCCTCCCTGCCCCGGGGGCCGGCCCTGGTGGAGGCCCTGGCGCGGCTGGAGAACGACCTCAAGCCCCGGCTCCTGGCCTGCGCCGCGGCGGAGCGGGAGGCCCTGCTGCGGGGGCTGGCCGGGCGGCGGATCGCCGCGGGCCCCTCCGGCGCCCCCACCCGGGGCCGGCCGGAGGTGTTGCCGACGGGCCGCAACGTCTACAGCGTCGACCTGCGCGCCCTGCCCACCGAAGCGGCCTGGGATCTGGGCCGCCGCAGCGCCGACCTGCTCCTGGAGCAGCACCTGATGGAGGAGGGAGACGACCTGCGCACCCTGGCCCTATCGGTGTGGGGCACGGCCACCATGCGCAATGGCGGCGAGGATGTGGCCCAGGCCCTGGCCCTGATGGGCGTGCGCCCCCGCTGGGATGGCCCCACCCGGCGCATGGTCGACCTCGAGCTGCTGCCCCTCTCCGCCCTGGGCCGCCCGCGGGTGGATGTGACCCTGCGGATCTCCGGCCTGTTTCGCGATGCCTTTCCCCAGCTGGTGCACTGGTTCAACCGGGCCTGCGCCCTGGTGGCCGCCCTGCCGGAGGAGGAGGCCATGAATCCCCTCGCCGCCCGGGCCCGGGAGCAGGGCTCCTGGGGACGGGTGTATGGGTCGGCGCCGGGGGCCTATGGGGCCGGCCTGCAGGCCCTGATCGACGGGGGCCAGTGGGAGGGCCGCCAGGAGCTGGCCGAGGCCTTCCTGGCCTGGAGCAGCTGGCGCTACGACAGCCAGGGGTCTGACGCTTCGCCGGAGGTGGTGGCGGTGGCCGATCCCGATGGCCTGGTGAACCGGCTCTCGGCCGTGCAGGTGGTGCTCCACAACCAGGACAACCGGGAGCACGACCTGTTGGATTCCGACGACTACTACCAGTTCCAGGGGGGATTGAGCGCGGCGGTGGAGCAGGTGCGCGGCCAGCGGCCCAGCCTCTGGTTCGGCGACCATTCCCGCCCCCAGCGCCCCCGGGTGCATCGGTTGGAGAAGGAGCTCGACAAGGTGATCCGCTCCCGGCTGCTCAACAGCCGCTGGCTGGAGGGCATGCGGCGCCATGGCTACAAGGGGGGTTTCGAGATGGCCGCCAGCCTCGACTACCTCTTCGCCTACGACGCCAGCACGGGCAGGGTGCCCGATTGGAGCTACGGCGCCCTCTGTGAGCGCTGGCTGCGCTGCGAGGACACCCTGGCCTTCCTGCAGGCCGCCAACCCCTGGGCCCTGAGGGACATGGGGGAGCGGCTGCTGGAGGCCCACCACCGGGGCCTCTGGGAGGGGGCCTCAACCGATCAACTCGACCACCTGCGCCAGCTGGTGTGGAGCAGCGAGGCCCGGATTGAGCAGGGTTGAGGCCCCGGGGGGGTCAG
Organism: Cyanobacteriota bacterium; assembly: GCA_046340755.1. Classification (GTDB taxonomy): domain Bacteria; phylum Cyanobacteriota; class Cyanobacteriia; order PCC-6307; family Cyanobiaceae; genus Cyanobium. The sequence continues at coordinate 3,826 of JBKDSY010000150.1, read as the reverse complement.
CTGTTGAGGTCCTTGGCCATGGCCTTGAAGGGATCGATCGCCCCGGGCTTGCTCGCGGCGGAGCTGGAATTTGATTCCCCCTCCCCCTTGGCGGTCTTGCGGGTGGTGGCAGGGGCTCCGGGGGTGTTGACGCCGCTCACGGCCGCCCCCTTGAGGCGCTCCGCCAGCTGGGCGGGGGAGAGCTGTTGGGCAAAGGTTTTCTTCACGGGCTTGGGGATGCCGCCGGTGAGGTTCACCTCCGTTTCGGTGTCGGTGGCCGTGCCCGCCAAGCCAGGCGTCATGCGCTCCAGCCGGGCCTCCATGGAGGCCACCTCGGCCACCATCTCCTTCTCGCCGGGGCTGTCGGCGTTGCCCGGGAAGGTGCGGCGGATGGTGTTGGAGCGCCGCATGAAGTTCACATCCCCCAGGGTGCTGGAGGAATCGGCGTCCAGGAAGAAGGTGTTGTCGGTTTTCTGCGGGTTGGCTTCCGAGGCGGAGCCCGCCACCTTCACACCAGGCTTGGCCGAGGCGTCGGCACCGCGGTTTCCAAGCAGACGATCGAACAGACCCATCAGACGGAGCGGAATGCGTCAGCAAACCCTAGCGGCCGTTGAGCTCCAGCCCGTGGGTGTCGGTGCCGCAACTCAGCAAAAGGCCACGGTCGTTGAGGTCGGCGGCGATGGCCTCGCACACCACGGGCGTCGGCGCCCAGCGGCCCTGCATGTCGTAGTCATACCAGGCCTCGGCGCCGTCGAAGCCGCTGGCGGCCGCGGCGGCGATCAGGCGCTGGTGGGGGAGGCGGTAGCGGGCGGGGTGGGCCAACAGGGCCAGGCCCCCCGCCTCCCGGATCGCCCCCACCACCGCCTCGGCCCGCAGGGCTGGCCCCACCACGGCCTCCCCCTGCAGGTAGGGGAGCAGGGAAGGGGACGGGCTGGCGAAGCCCAGGGCCAACACGTGCACCAGGCAGCCCTCCAACAGGGCGCTGATCTCCACCCCCCGCCAGAGCCGGGGCACGGCGTCGCCCTCCGCCGCGTGGGCCGCGAAGCAGGCCTGAGCCTCGTCGTAGGACGCCGCGCTGTGGTGGTCGGTGATGGCCAGGTGTTCCAGGCCCAGCCGCACCGCCTGGGAGGCCAGGTCACCCGGCTGCAGGCTGCCATCACTGCAGATGGTGTGGCAGTGGAAGTTGAAGCGGCCGGGGCAGCTGGTGGGTTCCACCTGGCGCAGGATGGCGGCCAGGGGATGGGTTTGGGCTTCAGGACGAAGCACGGCTGGGGGGTGATGAAAGGGCAAGGGCCTCGGCCCGAAGCCTGCGCCAGCGGGCGTAAAACTGGATCGAGCCGGCCATGGCCACCACCAGGGCCACCAGGAACCAGGTGGCCCAGCCGGTGGGGAACTGGTTTTTGAACACCACGAGCAACACGGCGGCCACCAACAGCAGGGTGGGCAACTCGTTGAGGGCCCGGAGCTGCTTGGGGCTCCAGCCGCAGATGCCCTGGCGCAGCTGGCCCATCAGCCGATAGCAGAAGGCGTGGTAGGCCACCAACAGGGCCACCACCGCCAACTTGGCGTGCAGCCAACCCTCCCGCAGCCAGCCCGGCTGAACGCTGAGGAGACCGATGGCCATGGCCACCGCCACCACCATGCCCGGGGTGGTGATGATGTTGGCCAGCCGGCGCTCCATCAGGCCGTATTGGTCTTGGAAGGCTTGCCGCAGGGGCGGGTCAAGCTCCTCGGCTTCCCGGTGGTAGATGAACAGCCGCACCAGGTAGAAGAGCCCGGCGAACCACACCACCACGCCCACGATGTGGAGGGATTTGAACCAGAGGTAAGCCTGGGGAGGCCAGGCAAACGCGAGGGCGGCGGTGAGGGTTGCGGGGGTGGCCATGGCGCGGGGGACAGGGGGTGGTGGGGGATCAGGCCCGCTCCAGCCGTTTGACGATGAACACCATCAAACCCAAGGACCCCGCGAGGACAACGAGAAGTGCGATGGTCATCGAGGTGGGGCGTGGGTCTTTCATTATCAAGGCTGTCGTCGCCCGCTGGAGGGGAGGCCCAGCCATGGCCCATGCCCCGGTCCGGGAGCCTGTGCTTGAGGAGCCTGTGCTTGAGGAGAACGTGAAAGAGGAGTCCGGGCGTGAGGAGCCTGTAAACGTCTTCGTTTACGGCACCCTCAAGCGGGGGCAGTCCGCCCACGGTCGCCTGCGGGGGGCGGCGTTTTTGGGCAGGGCCTGCCTGAGGGGGGCTTGCCTGCACGACCTGGGACCCTTCCCGATGGCGGTCGCTGGAGAGGGGGTTGTGGTGGGGGAGCTGTACGCGGTGGCCTCGGGGGTCCTGCCCGAACTGGATGCCTTTGAGGGGTGTCCCCGCCTCTACCAGCGCCACTGGCGGGCCCTCGACGACGGGCGCCAGGCGTGGGTTTACATGGGCCAGGCACGACAGGTGCGCCAGGCCCGCTGGCTGCCGGAGGGGGTGTGGCCCGCCGCTGCGGGGGGAGCTGGTGGGGATCCGGCGGGATCAGGTGGGACCGCTGGGGGAGGCGATGCAGCGGGTGAAGGCTGTGGGGATCCCGCTGGATCAGGACCTCCCGCTGGGGGACCAAGTGCCGTGGGGGAAAGCGGTGGGGATTCCGCTGCCGCGGAGCAACCACGCGGGGGATTCGCTGAAGCTGGAGCGCCCGGCGGGGGACACGCTGAAGCAGGAGACCCCGGTGGAGGACCCGCTGAAGGACCCGCTGAAGCAGGAGGCCCCGCTGAGGGTCTTGCTGACGCGCCGGCAGCAGCTGCCCGAGCATTTCGCCACTCGCAAGGTCCGGTGCCCTGGCGCGGGCTTCTGGCGGCCGGGCTTCTCGGCGCCTGGCCCCTGGCCAGCGCTCTGGCGGGGGGCTTTGACACCCTCGGCGCCTGTCAGGCATGGCGCGCCAGCCACGGGACCATCCGCATCATCCTGGCCAATGCCATCGGCGAAGCCCACTACCTCACCAAGCGCCAACCCTTCGCCGATAGCTCCCCCGACCGCCCCGTGCTCCTCTACGACCCCGGCGACATCGCCCGGGTATGCGGTGGGCGGCCCTAGAAGTCTGTCGCTGAGAAACCCAAAGGCCTCAAGCCACCATTTGGATCATTGTCGACAACGTTGTGCTCGACATCCGCTGCTGCTCGTCGAGCCCTTTCGCCTGAGGGGCTCCGCCAGCCAGCCCACCCTGTTGCCATCCCCAGCTGGACGTTCTAGACGCGGAACAACACGGGGATGTTGTGGGTGGTGCTCCACAGCAGCCATTCGCTGTTCATCTTTTGAAGGCCTCGAAGAAGGAAGCGCCGCAGGCCCCGGCCTGCTTTGGTCTGATCAAAAAGGATTCAGAGAGCATTTTGCGCTTGGCAACAACATCACGGCTTTTCTTGGTCCGCGGCATGGGGTTCATGCGGCCATTGGGATCGAGATCTTCTGGGATGCAGCCAGTGGGATCGAGATCTTCTGGGATGCAGCCAGTGGTCGCGGGTGATGGTTGTCCATGGTTCTGGCGGTCGATGCCGATCGGGTGATCGGCTTGTGCCTTGGGGCGGATCTCCGCGTTGTCCTCATCCAGTAGCCCGCTTCGGCGATGAAGGTTGTGGGCCAAGCGCCCGTGGCGGCGATCGCAAGCTCCTGCATGGGGGCCGAGATGGTCCACATCCGGGCCTGTAGCTCAGTCAGACCAAGGCCAACCCATCGCCTGAGCAGAACGCTTTCCAGCGGGCCTTCGTTTGACGCGGACTTGACGCCCAGCTCCTGCTCCTGCGCCCGCACCAGACCCCGCAGATCCACAAAAGTCTGAACATATGGTCATTCTCGTGTCCATGGGAATCCGATC
>JBKDSY010000149.1:0-23756 GCA_046340755.1 Cyanobacteriota bacterium | reverse complement strand
TTAATATTTGCACCTCTCTACTTGTCAGCCGTTTCACTTTTAACGATTGGTCTGTCAGTAGCTACGATCATGATCCTGCTTCCAAAAGGCCAAAAATGGCTGGCAGTGCTGTTGATTATCCCCTTAGTTCTTGTTGGTAGCTAAGACCTTTCGTCACAGCGGGATACAATTATGGCATCATTCTCTAATATCCCTGGGCGAATGTTTTTCCCAGTCCTCTTGGGATTTCTGCTGACTTTGTCGAGATTTCGATTATCAGCCATGATTGACATGATTGTAGCAGGTAACATTATTGGCATTGCAGTCTTAACAACCTGGAATCCGGAATTGCCGTAGCCACTTCATTCTTGGTTTTGCTCTTTGTAACCATGAATGATCACGCTAATTTCAAAAGAAATCTTTTGTGTTTCTTTGCCGCTTTGCCTCTGCCCTTCATCATCTATGTTGTCGTATTTTTATTTCGCGGCACTCCAGTAAGGCTGGACTGGTTCTTTGCGATGGTAAGTGCCTTTTCGTCCGGGTTGATGTCTCTCCCTGCCCCATTAAGTGGCTTTCACTTTGTAATCCTTCCGCTTGCGTTGACTATCGTTTCAACAACAATCCTTAGCTATCATCGAAGCGGGGGTGCTCAGAAAAAATCTATGGTCTTGCCGCGATTCCGTCTTGTCAGTGCAAGCAGCCAGTAGTTTGCTTGCCTTGTATTATGCAATGCTCATTTTCGCAATGGCCCCCTATTTTCTTGCGCGTTCCAGTATGTGGGGCCAGTTGCAAAGTTTTCTGCTGCCATTTTCACTTTGCACGGCAGCATGCCTTGTATATCGCTTATCTTCACAGAATTCAGAAGATTTTGATGTGATCAAATTAAGAAGTGCTTATCCGCTGCTCGTGGTTGCATTATCAGCATCACTCTCCGTTGCTTCGATAACGCTTCATCCTGATTCCTTGTCTGAGTATCAGCGTATTTTTGCTCGTCCCTACTTCCATGCGTTAGAAAATGGTGTGCCAATCACGTCTTCACCCCTATGGAGTCAGTTTAGATTGGATAAACTCGATCCACAGCTATTTCCATCAGTCAACCATCTCCCTCAAGAACCTATTACTGTGCTATCTGAATTTCCTAATATGCGTCAAGCGGAGAATCCTCAAATCTCCCTCAAATTTACTCTACCCGCCACCAGGTTCGATTTCCTTGAGCTTCCCGCGATCAGAAAAAAGTTATGTGATCGTATCCAGTCGTTATTGACGCTAGAATCCACTTCCGTTGTTCCTTCTGAGAAGAGAGATTTCCTTTTGCGTTCCTGCAATAACCGCTGAGCTAAATAATAGATTTCTAGGTTAAATGATCTGGCTAGGCTATCATGAAAAACTTAGGCGGCTGTCTAGAAGAGGATTTGACCGATTCTTGGCCGTTCGCATCGTTTTTGAAGGTCAAAATTGACGCTGCTGTCAATCCCCCCTGCTTTTCGTTAATTTGCGTCTATTTCTGCTGGAATTAGATTGGATATGAATGATGCAAACACATGCCCTGAGCAATTGAACTGGAGATGATAGGATCAGCGCAAATGCAAAGCTCTGCCAAGTAAGCAACGCATTCCATGAATTCCCCTGGTCCAGATCTAAGTTTTGTTATCCCCTGTCTGAACGAATCTGCCACGATAGCCTCTGTAATTCACGAATGCCATCAAGGCGGTAAGGCAGCCGCATGTAGGTACGAAATAATCGTCGCTGATAACGGAAGTACCGACGGATCCCAACAGATTGCTTCCGACAATGGTGCACGTGTGGTGCCTGTTCCGATCAAAGGATACGGCGCGGCATTGGCTGGGGGAATCTCGAAAGCACAGGGCAGATACATTTTGATGGGTGATGCTGACTCGACCTATGATTTTCGCCAGGCACCCTTATTTATTGACAAGCTTGAACAAGGGTATGACTTGGTCATGGGAAATCGATTTCAAGGGCAAATCTTGACAGGGGCAATGCCTTTCTTGCATCGCCATCTCGGAAATCCCGTCCTCAGTGCCCTTGGCAGACTGTTTTTTGGCATCCGCATCGGAGACTTTCATTGTGGTCTGCGTGCGTTCAATCGAGAAGCAATTAATTCCCTCAATCTTCACTGCACAGGTATGGAGTTTGCTTCCGAGATGGTAATTAAGGCCAGCCTGCTTGACCTTCATACCACGGAGATTCCTACGGTATTGCGGCCTAACCCCCCTGGCAGGAAGCCCCATCTGAAAACGTGGCGGGACGGCTGGCGTCATTTGAAGTTCATGTTGTCTTTTTCACCAAAGTATAGTCTTCTGCCGATCGCAGGGTTTCTACTGTTTGGCGCCTTGCTGTTAACTGTCTTATTTGCCTTGCGAATCGTGCCATTTACCGGTGCAAACACGATGATCTTTGCCGCCTCTTGTACAATTGCTGCTATGAGTATATTTTCAGATTATATCCTCACCAGAGAGATGCTCTATCGGCGTCTGTCGTTACGCAGGAAGAAAATCTTTTCTATTCTCGATGGTTTATTGGGTCTTGCTAAAGGCACCGATCGCCTCTTCAAGCTGGCCGCCGCGTTTCTTTTTCTTGCTGTAGTAGGCCTGACGATTATGCTAACTTTTTGGTGGCGGTCATTACTGGCATTGCCCATTGCGGCGATCACGGGATTCCTCTCTTGCACATCAATATTTTTTGCGATTTCTTTCTATCTAACGGCCACTAAACTCTCAACCTATCGCTCCCTTCACGATCAGCCCCGGTCTCTCTGAAGGGTTGTTTCGAGAGGTAGTAGACAAGATTACTCGTCAGACCCCAAAGTTGATGGTGACGCTTTTCAGAACTAAGACTCTCGTTCTGGATAAGAATATCCATGGCTTTTTCACTGAGTAAATTCAAATTCTTTTCGTCGGCGAAGAATGATCGGCCGGTAAAAGCTAGAAACTTGCGGAAGACTGATGGCTTGAGCCAGTGAAGGAATGGCGTTAACGTGTGGAACTCCACTGGGAAATACCGATTTGGAGTTGTGATTACGGCAATTCTGCCGACGCGCGTTAACTCCCGAAGCAGATCTTGTTGCCTACGCCGGGACCCTACATGTTCAATTACCGCTGAACAGAAGACGAGATCAAAACTGTTATCTTTGAAAGGCAACTGACAGGCATCCGCTTTGATGAACTTCACCCCAGGATGCTCCCGTTCGAGAAAGCTTGCATCCTCCAGTCCCACGGCTGTGAGAGACGTGGGATAGGGATAAAGCTTTTCGAAGAAATTAGAGTCAGGCGTGCGGTCAGACGTGACCCCCGCATCCAAGACCAACCAATCGGCTTGCGGTTGAAGCCGTTTCATCAGCTGATGATAGATTTCACGACGGACTTTCCAGGCTAGCTTTGGCCCAAAGCCGCCAAGCCTAGGCGCGATGTAATCAGACTCGACTTTCATTGTAGGGAGCGAGAGAGAAACTTAGCGCCTGCAGCAACCAACAGGAGACCAAGAATCTTGTCGGCAGTAAGCTGTTCTTTGAAGATTGTTATTCCAAGACCTGCAGTGAGTAGAATGGAAAGGGCAATGACAAGAGGATAGGCCTGTGACAGTGGAAGTCGAGTTAGGAGACCCACCCACAACACCGTTGAAAGAGCGTAGAGCAGGCAGGCCCCAAGAAAGACGGGCATGCTGAAGAGATGGATGGCGTAGGCCAGCGGAGGCTGATTAAGTGTTCTGCTATGTTGGGCCGCCAATTTGAACAGACCTTGGCCGGCCGTGAGTATGGCGGAGTAGAAGAATATGCCAAGTAAGGGATTCGATGACATGCACGGATTATCAAGCCCAATGACTTTACCTCGCCCAGCGACGCTGGCTTGATTCTTGTCGATTTCCCTGTTGGAGCTAGGCCATTGGATCAGTCCTGAACGTCATTCCATTGGCGTCTTGACCGTATAGTCAAAACAAATGGATCCTGGTATGAATAATCGACATCTCGCAACACTAATAATTAGTTGTATAAAGGTCAGGGTGATTGAGATCATTGCCATGATTTAGTTGATTCTGCCGTAAGCCCTACCATTCTGCCGATCAGTTCTGGGAGGAGCTGGCTTATCCGACGTCACATCATTCAGTGTTTGCCGTGGGGAAACCACGCCAGGCGGCCATCCCTAAATCACCGTCGTGACCAGAATACTCACGGAGAGAAAAAATCCTTGCACTTTTGTCATGCTTGTGACTACCAGGAATGCCAGGCCAGTGATGAGACTTCCTGTCTTTTGCTGCTCCCATCTTCTGCAGCAGAAAAACATCCAATGACTAAGAACTAAAGCCCCGGCCAGCGCAAAGAAATTTGTAAAATAGTCGGCGTAGCTGCTGGCAAAACCCAAATAAGAGATTGGAAACCAGAGCGCAACTGCTATTCCCAGAAAGAGATTGACATGCAAGAGCTTGCGAATCACGAATCCAGCGGTAAGCGCACCAATCAAAGTAGGGGATGATAAATAACTTTGGATTCTCGAAGATCAATTCTGGTGCAAGAGCATGGCGCCACAACACGGGAAAGCCCTGATAACACTCATTAATCAGGGGAGAAATATTTCGGTACTTTGACAAGCCAAGTTGTCTTGCCGTAAATGGCAAATGGTAAGCCGTGGCATCTCAATGCCAAGGTCTAAAGAGAACGATCCCGATGACCAGCGCGGGCCGTAACTACAAGGACCCATGAATCTAAGCGAAACAGGGAGTGTTTTACTCGGCTGTTCATGGGCCCTGTCAATTTGAAGTGATTCCTGCCAACGAATCCACATTGGCGCTGGCTCAAAGGTATAGAGACACATCAGTTTCTGATTCTTTTGCTCGTCCTTTGCGTTGTGTCCTGGGAGGTGGCTTGAGCGACTGCTGGCCAGTTGTCCACATCAACGGCGCGGCGTCGCAGAGATCCGCGCATCGGGTTCTATGGTCTACCTGCAAGGCTTGATCAGCAACACTGGAATCCTTGGTGGCAGATTTCTCCTTGACCCATGTTCATTTGCCCACCAACCTCTGGCCATCGGAACCCCTCGGTCACAACATCGCGCTGTGGGACACGTCCATCTGCTGAGCTGTGCCTGGGCACGCTTGGTGGGACGCTTTCCCGGCGCTGCCAACATCTGGACAAGGATGTGAAACAATGGCCGCCACACTCCTGACCATCCGTGGCCATTGAACTGATTGAGAAGCTGCCCGAGCTGATTGGATCTGCTGTGGAGCGGAATCCCGTTGCCGGTTACGGGGCGATCTTCGCGGCCATGTTTCTGGAAAATCTTTTCCCTCCCATTCCCTCCGAAGTGATCATGCCCCTCGGAGGATTTTATGTGCACCAGGGCAAGCTTTCCTTGATCCCCGTTGTGCTCGCGGGACTGTTGGGAACCGTTCTTGGTGCACTCCCCTGGTATGGCATTGGGCGCCTGGTGAATGAAGACCGCATCGAACAGTGGTTGGCCCGCCATGGACGCTGGATTGGAATCAGCCCCCAGGAGTTGCACCGCAGCCGCACCTGGTTCAACCGCCATGGCACCGCCCTGGTGTTCTGGGGACGGCTGATTCCGGGCATTCGCACCCTGATCTCGGTGCCTGCAGGCATTGAAATGATGCCCCTGGCGCCTTTCTTGGCGTGGACGACTGCCGGCAGTCTCATCTGGACCCTCCTGCTCACCGTGGCCGGACTGCTCCTGGGCGAGGGGTACAGCCGGGTGGAATTCTGGATCGAGCCCGTGGCGAAAGTGGTGAAAGTGCTGTTGGTGGTGGCCGCCCTGGCTGCCGCCGCCTGGTTGGGCCTGCGCATCTGGAAGAAACGGGCCGACATCCACTGAACCCAAGCGCGGGGGGCACCTCCGGGGTCGTGCCCCCCCTCAATCCCTCAGAAGGGCACTTCCTCGTCACTGGGTTCGCCACCGCCGAAGCTGCTCTCCGCGGTGTCCATGTCGCGACGGCTTCCCAACAGCTCCAAGCGGTCAACGCGGATCACGGGCTTGCTGCGCTCCTCGCCGCTGGTGCGGTCGGTCCACCGGTCCAACTTGAACGAGCCGATGATGCCGAGCAGGGATCCCTTGCGCACATAGTCCGCCGCCACCTGGGCCTGCTTGCCCCAGATCTCGAGGTTGAACCAATCGGGTTCGTCGTCCCGGCTGCGCCGGTTAACGGCAAGGGTGAGATTGGCCACAACGCTGCCGGATTCGAAGTAGCGCACCTCTGGGTCGCGGCCGGCCCGGCCGACGAGGGTGATGGAGTTGACGCCCATGGCGGAGTCTCCTGGGATGAGTGGATCAATGATGGGGCACCCCGCTTGGGGGGCTTGCTCCTCCAGTTCCACCCCTGATCCCGGTTGTCACACACTGGGGGGGAGGGTTCCTGCTGGCTCGCCCGCCAACCCTATGATCCTGCCTGTCTATCCCTGGTCGCGTGCTTTTCAATCGCCTTCAGATCTCCCGAGACCTCGACATCGGCATTGATCTGGGCACGGCCAACACCCTGGTCTGGATGGATGGGGTCGAGCAGGCGGAGGTGCTCAACGAGCCCTCGGTCGTGGCCGTGGATTTGAAGCGAAATGCAACACTCGTCGGCAAGAAAGCCAAGATCATGCTGGGCCGCACGCCCAGTGACGTCACCTCGGGGCTCAACCGCAAGCCCAGTGACATCATCGCCGTGCGGCCCCTTAGCGATGGGGTGATCTCCGATTCGGATGCCGCCGCCCGCATGCTCAAAACCTTCCTCCAGCAGGTGCATAAGGAGGAGGACGTGATGGCTTCACGGATTGTGATCGCCATCCCGGGCGGGGTCACCGCGGGCGAGCGGCGGGAATTACGGGCCGCCGCCGAGGCCCATGCCCGACAGGTGTTCCTGGTGGATGAGGCCCTCGCCTCCGCCCTCGGCGCCGAACTCCCCGTGATGGAGCCCATGGGCACCATGATCGTCGACATCGGTGGCGGAACCACCGAGGTGGCCGTCTTCAGCTCCGGCCGGCCTGTGCTCAGCGAGTCGCTGCGGGAGGCGGGTGATGAATTCACCGCCGCCATCAGCCTGCACCTGAAGAAAGTGCATAACTTTGTCGTCGGCGAGCTGACGGCGGAGGACATCAAGATCGAAATCGGCTCTATTTACCCCGATGAGAGCCGCGATCAGCTCACCAAGGAGGTGCGGGGGCAGCACCTGGTCACCTGCCTGCCCCGCATCGTGCAGGTGCGGGGGGAAGAGATCCGCGAGGCGATGGCCGACACCGCTGCCGTGATTGTTGAAGCGGTGCGCCGCACCCTGGAACGGGTTCCCCCCGAGCTGGCCGCCGACATTCACTACCGGGGCATCATGTTTTCCGGGGGTGGGTCCCTCGTGCACGGCCTCTGTGATCTCGTCACCCAGGAAACCGGCATCCTCTGCCACCTGGCGGAAGATCCCCTCTTCTGTGTGGTGCGCGGCACCCGCATCATCCTGGACAATTTCTCCGATTACGAATGGCTGCTGGAGGGCCCCGACGAGGCCAGGCCAGCCGCCTGAATCCATGCCCATCCCATGGCGACGCCTCCCATCGTCCCGGGGAAGGCCGCGGCGCTGGTCACTCCTGGCAGCGCTGCTTCTCCTCCTGGTCGGAGTGCGCCTGAGCAAGGGTGCCGTTCTCAATGACATCTACGCCCTGCTCAGCCGTCCCTTCTGGCCGGGCCCGGCCCAATCGGAGTGGTTGCGCTCGGCAAGGAGGGCCGAGGATCAGGCCCGGCTTCAGGCCCTCGCCAGCGACAACGCCCGCTTGCGCCAGCTCCTTGGCCTGCAACGGGCCAGTCCGGAGCGAGCCATCCCTGCACCGGTGATCTCACGCCAGAGTGGGGGGTGGTGGCAGCAGCTGGTGATCGGCAAGGGCGCCCTTGACGGCGTGCGGGCCGGGCAGCCTGTGGTGGCCCCCGGCGGTTTGCTCGGGCTGGTGGCCAGCGTCACCCCCTCCACGGCGACCGTCACCCTTCTCACCGATCCCTCCAGTCGGGTTGGGGTGTGGGTCGGCCGCACCCGCCACCAGGGCTTGCTCTCCGGCGTGGGCAGCGCCCGACCCCTCTTGCGCTTCCTTGACAAGGATCCCGAGGCGCGGCCCGGCGATGTGGTGGTGACCTCACCCGCCAGCACCCTGGTGCCCCCGAACCTGCCCGTCGGCGTGATCCAGACCGTTGATGCCAACGCCGACCCCGCTCCCGTGGCCGTGGTGCAGTTGATTGCCCCGGTGCAGGCCGTTGACTGGGTGCAGGTGTACCGGCCCTGATGGAGCTATTGACCCGCCAGCCGGTCCTCGCCGCCACCCTGCTCCTGGTGCCGATGCTTGCCCTGGCGGCCCCCTCCTGGTTGACCGTGGCCGGAGCGCCTCCCTGTTGGCCCGTGCTCTGGCTCCTGCCCTGGGCGCTCGTGGATGGCCGCCGTTCCGCCCTCGTCACGGCCCTGGTGCTCGCCCTGCTGATGGATGCCCTCCATTCCGGACCCGTCACCTGGATTCCGGGCCTGCTGCTGTTGGCCCGTTGGTGGGGCCCCCTCGGCGCCCGCCGCCCCGCCATCGAGCGTCCGCTCAGCCTGGGTCTTCTGGCCCTTGGGGGCACGGTCCTGGTCAACTTGACCTTGATGCTCCAGTGGCTGGCCTGGGGATGGCGGGTGCCTGGAGCGGAGGGACGCCTGGAGCTGGACCCCGCCGCCCTGGCGCGGACGGGGTGGACCTGGCAGGATCTGACCACGACTGGGGTGCATCTGCTGTTCGCCCAGACCCTCCTGACCGCCCTGCTGGCCCCTTTGGTCTGTTCCCTGCTGCTGCTGCTCTGCAAATGGGCTCACCCCGAAGGGCGTGGTTGATCCCTCTCCCACACTGACGCGGCGCGCCCTCCTGGGACGCCTGGGGCTCACGGGCCTGGCCCTGGGAGCCAGCGCCTGCGGGCCGGCCCTGCGCCCCCGGTCCCCCGTGGCTCCGCCCACCCTCCAGCTCTGGACCCTGGATCTGGCCCCCAAATTCACCGCCTACATGGAGGCCGTTCTGGCCGCCTGGAGCCTTCAGCGGCCGCCTGACAGCCCCATGGCCGTGCGCTGGAGCGATGTGCCCTGGAGTTCGGTGGAACGCAAGCTCCTGGCCTCGGTGTATGCCCGCACGGCCCCCGATCTGGTGAACCTCAACCCCCTGTTTGCCGCCGGCCTGGCCAGCCGAGGGGGCCTCTTCGACCTCAACAGCGTTCTGCCCCCGGAGGCGGCCCGGGCCTACCTGCCTGGCGTGTGGTCGTCTGGCCAGTTGGGGCCCCAGCAGTTCGCCATTCCCTGGTATCTCACCACCCGGCTGACGATGGCCAACCGTCGCCTGCTGCGCCAGGCGGGGGTGGAAGCCCCCCCCCGCACCTGGGAGGAGGTGCCGGCCTATGCCGCGGCCATCCGCCGCCGCACCGGCCGCTATGCCCTGTTCGTCACCGTGGTGCCGGAAGACTCCGGGGAGCTGCTGGAAGCGCTGGTGCAGATGGGGGTGCGCCTGCTCGACGATCAACACCAGGCCGCCTTCCTGTCCCCGGCGGGCCGGCGGGCCTTTGCCTTCTGGAGCGACCTCTACCGCCAGGGGCTGCTCCCCCGGGAGGTGGTGAGCCAGGGCTACCGGCGGGCGATCGAGCTCTATCAGGCCGGGGATCTGGCCCAGGTGGCCAGCGGGCCTGATTTCCTGCGCAATCTGCAAACGAACGCCCCCGGCATCGCGGCCGTGACCACGCCCCACCCTCCCCTGAGCGGGCCCTCCGGCGCCACCAACGTGGCCGTGATGAACCTGGTTGTGCCCCGCCGCAGCCCCGTGGCTGCGGCGGCGGCGGATCTGGCCCTGTTTCTCACCAACGCCCCCAACCAGTTGCGTTTCGCCGAGGCGGCCCGGGTGCTTCCCTCCTCCCGGGCGGCCCTGGAGACGCTGGAGCGGAGGCTGCGGGCCCAGGCTCCCCGGGAGCCCCAGGAGCGGTTGGTGCTGGAAGCCCGGCTGTTGGCCCTGCGATCCCTGCGGACGGCCCAGGTGTTGGTGCCTCCCACTCCTGGTTTGAAGCGGCTCCAGGCGATTCTCTACACCCAGTTGCAGCGCGCCATGCTCGGCGAGATCGCCAGTGACCTGGCCCTGGAGGAGGCGGCCCGCCAGTGGAACCGCTACGCCGACGCCCGTTGGCCTTCGGGCCTGGGGAAGGGAGACTTTCCTGCCGCGTAGCAGCCCCCTCCCACCCTGTCTGTTTCCGTAGAAATCGTTAAAAATCCACCCCATGCCGGCGGCCCTGGCGAGCCGGGGGATGACCCCAGGAGCCGCTCAAGGGTATGGTTGCGATTCTTCATCATGCGTCCCGCCCATGAGTCTGGAGGATTGTTCCCAGTCGGTGGTCCGTTCCGCCTCGGCTCCCTCCCGACAGGCCCCACGGCATCCCTCTCCGGGGGAGTTGGCCGATGACGGCCCTTGCGGCGATTCCGACGGCGGTCCCAAGCCCACCCTGCTCGTGGTCGACGATGAGGCCGCCGTGCGCCGGGTCTTGGTGATGCGTCTGCAGCTGGCCGGTTATCGGGTGGTCTGCGCGGAAGACGGGGAGCAGGCCCTGGAGATGTTTCACCGCGAGCAACCGGATCTGGTGGTGCTCGACGTGATGCTCCCAAAGCTGGATGGTTTCGCCGTCTGCCGCAGGTTGCGGGCCGAATCCTGCGTGCCCATCATTTTTCTCTCCGCCCTGGATGCCATCGCCGAGCGGGTGGCGGGCCTGGATCTCGGGGCCGATGACTATCTGCCGAAGCCCTTCAGCCCGAAGGAGCTGGAGGTGCGCATCGCCACCATCCTGCGGCGGGTCGGGCGGGGTTCCGCCACGGCCGAACCCCGGGATGTGCCCGCGGGCAACGGGGTGCTGCGCCTCGGCGACCTGGTGGTCGACACCAACCGTCGCCAGGTCACCCGTGACGGCCAGCGGATCTCTCTCACCTACACCGAATTCAGCCTTCTGGAGCTGTTGTTTCGCGATCCCGGCCGGGTGGTGCCCCGGGCGGAGATTCTTGAGCAGCTCTGGGGCTATCCCCCCCGTCGGGCCGCCGATCTGCGGGTGGTGGATGTCTACGTCGCCCGGCTGCGGGGCAAGTTGGAGCCCGATCCCCGCAATCCCGAATTGATCCTCACGGTGCGGGGCACCGGCTATGCCTCCCAGCGCATGGTGGATGGGCCGATGGCGGTCGCTGGTTGAGCCTGTCGGGGACCGACGGTCCTTCAGGATGGCTGCCATCTCCTAACCCCCACTGTTCGCCTTGTCGGATCTGCGCGCGACCCGCCTGGAGAAGGCCCGAGCCCTTGAGGCCCACGGCCACCCTCCCTATGCCTTTTCCTATGCCCCCACCCATCGGGCGGCGGATCTGCAACAGGTTCATGGGGATTTGCCCAACGGGGAGGAACGGGCTGAGAGCGTGTGCCTCGCCGGCCGAATCCTGGCCCGCCGGGTGATGGGAAAGCTGGCCTTCTTCACCCTGGCGGATGAAAGTGGCACGATCCAGCTCTATATCGACAGGGCCAGCCTGGCCACGGCCCACCCCGATCAGCCCGACCTCTTCACCCACCTCACCACCCTCACCGACATCGGCGATTGGATCGGCGTGGAGGGAAGCCTGAAGCGCACGGATCGGGGGGAGCTGTCGGTGAAGGTGAGCGATTGGCGAATGCTCAGCAAGGCCCTGCAGCCCCTGCCCGACAAGTGGCATGGCCTGGCGGACGTGGAGAAGCGCTACCGCCAGCGCCACCTCGACCTCATCGTGTCCCCCCAAACCCGCGAGACGTTTCGCAAGCGGGCCCTGCTGGTGAGCAGCCTGCGGCGCTGGCTGGATGGGCGGGGTTTCCTGGAGATCGAGACCCCCGTGTTGCAGACCCAGGCGGGCGGAGCCGACGCCCGGCCGTTCGAAACCCATCACAACGCCCTCGACCTGCCGCTGACCCTGCGCATCGCCACCGAGCTCCACCTCAAGCGTCTTGTGGTGGGGGGCTTTGAGCGGGTGTATGAGCTGGGTCGCATCTTCCGCAATGAGGGGGTGAGCACCCGCCACAACCCGGAATTCACCTCCGTGGAGATCTATCAGGCCCATGCGGATTACCACACGATGATGGAGCTCACGGAGCAGTTGATTGCCTCCGTGACCCAGGCCGTCTGCGGCACCTGCGCCATCACCTACCAGGGCACACCGATCGACCTCACCCCCCCCTGGCGGCGGGAGACCATGCATGGCCTGGTGCGGCAGGCCATCGGCGTCGACTTCAACGCCTTCACCACCCGGGAGGAGGCCGCGGCCGCCCTGCGCGGGGCGGGGCTGGAGGTCCCCGAGACGGCCGACAGCGTGGGGCGTCTGCTGGTGGAGGCCTTTGAGCAGCGGGTGGAAGGTTCCCTCACCCAGCCCACCTTTGTGCTCGACTACCCAGTGGAAACCTCCCCCCTGGCCCGGGCCCACCGCTCCAAACCTGGCCTGGTGGAGCGCTTTGAGCTCTTCATCGCTGGTCGTGAGACCGCCAATGCCTTTTCCGAGCTGATCGACCCAGTGGATCAGCGCCGCCGCCTGGAGCTGCAGCAGGAGCGCCGCCAGGCGGGTGATCCCGAGGCTCAGACGGTGGATGAAGACTTTCTCGCCGCCCTGGAGGTGGGAATGCCCCCCACGGGCGGCCTAGGGATCGGCATTGACCGCTTGGCCATGGTGCTTACCGACAGCCCCTCGATCCGGGATGTGATCGCGTTCCCCCTGCTGCGGCCCGAACCACCCCCATCGGAGGTGACCGACGCAGTGGAATAATACGAACAGTAGGTTCTCACACCCAGTATGAGTGGCGAGCGGGTCGGTTTTCGCTTCAAGCATGCCGATGCGGTTGTGAAGCGCAACCCCCAGGGGCGATCCCGTCGCGGCTGGGTCATGGAGCCGGTGGAGCAGACCACCAGCCGCGGCACCAAAATGCCTGCTTATCGCATTCGCTGGCGGGACAGCGAACGGCCGGAGATCGTGTTGCAACACATGTTGATCGCCGATCCCGATCCCACTCCTCCGCCCGAGGGGGTGAGCTTGGTGCCCCCGGCTCCCAAGGGCTAATTCCTTCCTGGCCAGAAGACACCCCTCAGCGTTGCAACTTGCGGCGCAGAGCCTCCAACTCTTGCTGGGTCTCGAAGGCCGCCCAATCCGCCTCCAGGCCGGTTTCCCTGGGCCTGCCCTCCTTCGCTGGCCTTCCGGGCGTCGCCCCACCCTTGGCGCCACCGCCGCTGGCCAACACCTGCAACTCCCCTTCCACCGCCGCGAAACGCTCCCCTAGCTCCGCCAGGGTCTGCCAGCGGGCACGCCCCTGCTCCATCAGCGTGGCGATGTGGGCCTCCGCGCGACCCGCCAGATCCAGGGCACCCGCTGACTGGGCCCGCTCCACCCGGCCCTGCCAGGAGCGAATGTCCTCCGCCAGGCGCAGCAACCCTTGGCGTTGCAGCTCTGCTTCTGCTTTGAGCGTCACCCGATCGCGGCGCAGTTGCCGTTGTCGATCCCGGGCCTCCTGCTCCGCCAGCAAGGCCTCCTGATCGGGATTGGCCTGGAGGAACCCTTCCAGGGTCTGCTCCAACCGCGCTTCCAGATGATCCAGCCAGTTCGCCGAGCCCGCCATCACCGCTCCTCCTCTCCCGGTGCAGAAGTGATCAGTGGCGCCTCAATCTCTTCCCGCAGGGGTGTGAGCGCCGCTTCCCGCGAGCGCAGGAGCAACTGGGTGAGACGGGCGATGGCCCCCTCGCCCAGGTCGAGGTCGCCAAGGCGTTCAAAGGTCCGCAGGTAGAGCGTCTCCACCTCCGTGATCAGCCCTTCACGCACCTGACGCATGGTGTTCCGTTGGTCCTCTCGGCTCAAGTCCTCGCGGCCCATGGCTGTCTCCCCGGGGATTCACACACTTTGCCTGGTGTCGCTCCGTTCCAGCAGGTGGAGGGAGACATCCTCCGCGCTGTCGCTCCAGCGGCCCAAGGGCTGCCAGCCGGCCCCCCGGGCCAGGGCCAGGAACGCCTCCGGCCCATATTTCACGCTGTATTCCGTGATCAACGGTTCACCGGCGGCAAAGTGGAAGGTCTGCCCGGCGAGGGTCACCTGCTGGGGCCCTTGACTCACCAAGGCCATGGCGATGCGGCTCCGCTCCCCATCCCAGGAGGCGTCATAGACGAAGGCGCCAGGGTCGAAATCTCCTTCCAGCTCCCGGTTCAGCCGGTGCAGGAGATTCAGGGCGAAGGCCGCTGACCAGCCGGCCGCGTCGTGGTAGGCGGCTTCCAGGCGTGCCACCGCCTTGGGTTGATCGATGCCGATCAGGAGGCGACTGCCTTCCCCCAGCAGGGTGGCGAAGTGCTCCAGGAGCCGGCTGGCCTGCGACGGATCGAAATTCCCCAGGGACCCACCCGGGTAGAAGCCCAGCCGGCGCTGACGCAGCAGGGGATGGTCGGGCAGGGCGGCCAGGCAGCTGTAATCGCAGCAAATGCCCAGGATGGGTAGCGAGGGGTGGTCCCTCCTGAGGCGGTCGCAGGCGAGGGCCAGATGCTCGTAACTGATGTCGAGGGCCACAAAGGCGCCCTGACGCCGGGCCTCCAGGAGGGGGCTCACCTTCCGCCCGTTGCCCGCCCCGAATTCCACGAGCGTCCCCGGGCCGAGGGCGGCGGCCAGGTCGGATCCATGGCGGTGGAGCAGCTCGGTTTCCGTGCGGGTCAGGGTGTATTCCGGTTGTTCGCAGATCCGCTCGAACAGGCGGGATCCGGTCTCGTCGTAAAGGAACCAGGCGGGCAGCTGCTTGGGCGTGCGGGCCATGCCCTCCCGCACCAGGCGGGCCATGTCGGCCGGCTCGGGATGGAGGTCCAGCAGGTCGGGGTGTTGGAGGGCTGGATCGCGGAGGTTGGGGGGGGTCATGGGAGGTCCCTGGCCAGGCGCAGGCCACTGGCCATCCAGCGGCTAGCTGGGCTGAAGAAATTTCGGTAGGTGAGCCGGGCGTGCCCCGGGGGCGTGAGGGTGGCACTGCCGCGGAGCACGAACTGGGAGCTCATGAACTTGCCGTTGTACTCGCCCACGGCTCCCGCCGCCGGTTGGTATCCGGGGTAGGGCCGATAGGGACTGGCCGTCCACTGCCAGAGGCTGTCGAAGGCCCCGGGCAAGGAGCCGCTGGAGGCCGCCACTTCCCATTCCGCTTCGCTGGGAAGCCGGGCCCCGGCCCAGCGGGCGTAGGCATCCGCCTCAAACCAGCTGAGGTGGCGCACCGGTGCATGGGGTTGGAGCGGCTGGCGCCCGGCCAGGGTGAATTCCCATTGCCCTTCTCTCCAGTAGCGCGGCGCCGTCCACCCCCGCTCCCGAGCGATGGCCCAGCCCTCGCTCATCCACAGTTCGGGCCGGCTGTAGCCGCCATCGGCCATGAAGGCGGCGTAGTCGCCGTTGCTCACCAGCTGGCGGGCCAGGGCGAAGGGCTCCAGCCACACCCGGTGGCGTGGCCCCTCGTTGTCAAAGGCAAAGGCCCGGGGATCCCCATGGCCGATCTCCATCAGGCCACCCGGGTGCGTCAGCCAGCCCGCGCCCCCTTCAACGGCCGCCGGATCGGCGGGGCCGTCGTTTGGGGTCTGGAGGTAGGCCGGCTCAAGGGGATTGCGGCTGAAACCATCCAGCAGGTCCATGAGCAACAGCTCCTGGTGCTGTTGCTCGTGGTGCAGCCCTAGCTCAAGCAGCGCCAACGGCTGGGCGGCCTGCTCGGGTGGGAGCCCCTCAAGCCGGGTCAACAACCTCTCCAGCCCTTGATCCACCCGCTGGCGCCAGGCCAGAACGGCCTCTAGCGGCGGGCGGGTGAGCAGGCCCCGCTCAGGTCGGGGGTGACGAGCGCCGACGGCGTCGTAATAGGAGTTGAAGAGAACGCTCCAGCGGGGATCCAGGGTCTGCCAATCCTCCCCATGGGGGGTCAGCACGAAGGTGTCAAAAAACCAGGTGGTGTGCCCCAGGTGCCACTTGGGGGGACTGGCGTCCGCCATGCCTTGGAGACAGAGATCCTCCGGGGCAAGGGGGGCGATGAGGGCTTCGCTGCGGCCACGCACGGTTCGCAGGCGCTGGGCCAGCGACGCCGGATCCACCAGCGCCACGGCCGGCGCCACGGCCACGGGTTGCCGGGGTGGAGCACCCGGTGACAGGGGGGCAGGGCTGATCGCTGTCACCATTGCTGGCGGAGAGTTTAGGTGCCGTGCCTACGATCCCCGGCATGCACTCGCTGGACCAGACCAACGGCATGGGGGACATCACCGAGGGGTTTTCCGGCGCTGTTGGCCGCACCCCGCTGATCCATTTACGGGCCCTCAGCGAACTCACCGGCTGCGAGATCCTTGGCAAGGCCGAGTTCATGAACCCCGGGGGGTCCGTGAAGGATCGAGCCGCCCTGGGCATCCTGCAGGAGGCGGAGGCCAGCGGCCAGCTGCGCCCCGGCGGCACCGTGGTGGAGGGAACGGCAGGGAACACGGGCATTGGCCTCACCCACCTGTGCAACGCCCGGGGCTATCGGGCCCTGATCGTGATTCCCGAAACCCAGTCGGCGGAGAAGATCGGGCTGCTGCGCAGCCTGGGGGCGGAGGTGCGCACCGTGCCGGCGGTTCCCTATGCCGATCCCAACAACTACGTGAAACTCTCCGGCCGCCTTGCGGAGGAGATTCCCGGGGCGCTCTGGGCCAATCAGTTCGACAACCTCGCCAATCGCCGGGCCCATTACGCCACCACCGGGCCCGAGATCTGGGACCAGTGCCAGGGGCGCCTGGATGCCTGGGTGGCGGCCACCGGCACCGGGGGCACCTACGCGGGGGTGGCGCTCTATCTCAAGGAGCGTGATCCTTCGGTGCGCTGTGTCTTGGCCGATCCCCATGGCAGCGCGCTCTACCAATGGGCCACCACGGGGGTTCTGCGCGGGGAGGGTCAGTCGATCACCGAGGGGATCGGCAACAGCCGCGTCACCGCCAACCTTCAGGGAGCCCCGATCGACGATGCCGTGCGCGTCGGCGACGAGGAGGCCCTGCGCACGATTCATCACCTGCTCTGGCAAGAAGGGTTGTTCATGGGCGGATCGGTGGGCATCAACGTGGCCGCGGCGGTGGAGACCGCCCGGCGGCTGGGGCCGGGCCATCGCATCGTCACCGTGCTTTGTGACAGCGGTGACCGCTACCGTTCCCGGCTGTATGACGCCGCCTGGCTGCTCACCAAAGGGCTGCGTCAACCCCAGCGGGATCCCGAGACCCCCGCCCCATGGTGAGCGCCTCTCCAGCCATGGGTCAGGTGGTGGGCGGTCGCTATCGCCTGGAGCGGCCCCTCGGTGGCGCCACGGGTCCCCAGGGCGATCTCTGGCTGGCGCGCGACACCCTCGCTGCCGAGGCTCCAGCGGCCCTGCGTCGCCTGGGCCCGGATCAGGATCCCCAACGGGCCCGTCAGCTCTGGGCGCGCCTGCAGGGGGTTCTCCATCCCCAGGTGCCCCGGGTGGGGGCAGCGATCAGCGAGGGTGACCAGCTCTGGCTTGTGCGCGAGTGGCAGGCCGGACGCACCTATCAGCAACTTCTCGAGGCCCGTCAGGAGCGGCAGCTGGTGTTCGGCGCGGGGGAGGTGCTTCTCCTGCTCCGCCAGCTCCTCCCCGTGCTCGTGGCCCTGCACGGCCAAGATCTGCTCCACGGCGACATCACGCCCGCCAACGTGCTGCGGCGCGACAGCGATGGCCTGCCCGTGCTCCTCGACTTCGGGCTGCTTCAGGGGCCGGAAGGGGGGGCGGTGGGAGCCACTCCCGGGTATGCCCCCCCGGAACGGTTTGGAGGCGAGCCGCCCCAACCCTGGATGGATCTTCATGGTCTGGGGGTGATGGCCCTGGTGCTGCTCAGCGGTGATGGGCCCGAGCGCCTCCTGCACCCCCAAACCATGGACTGGCTCTGGCCCGCGGGCCTCGATGGGGAGCCCGCCCTGCGACAACAGCTGGAGCGTTTGCTCAGCCGGGATCCGGGCCGGCGCTTCGAGACGGCGGCCCAAGCCTTGGCCGCGGTTCAGGCCCTGCCCATGCCCGACAGCACCGGGCCCGTGCCCCGGGCCGACCGCACGGTGGTGCTGGTGCCCACCGCTCCCCCAGCCGCGCCCAACCCGGAGCTCGCCCCGCCGCCAGCGGCGGCCGCGGCCGAGTCTCCCGTTGCCACCCCGATGGAACCGCCAACGGAGGTGGAACCCCCACCGCCGGTGAAGGCGCCCCCGTCGGCTCCTCCCCCCTCCCCCCCCCGTAACACGCCGAGCCCGGTTCGGGTCCGTCAACTGGAGCGGGAGGAGCAGGCCGAGGGTGGCCTCTGGCCGGTGTTGCTGGCCCTTGTGGTGTCCGCCGTGGCGGGCACGGCCATTGGATGGTGGTGGCTCAGTCGGGGCGGCACGCCCGCTCCTTCGACGGGGGTGGCCCCCAGCCTGGAGGAGGCCCCCAGCCTTCCCCCTGGGGAGGTGGATCAACGGGAGCAACTCATCAGTCGCCTGCGGGCCCTGCAGGTGGATCGGGGCTGGTTCCTGGAGCTGGTCAACGCCAGCCTGTTGGCCCAGTATCCAGAACGTCGCGGCCGCCTGCCGACGGATTCCCTGGAGGATGCCCCCCTCCGCAAGGCCTGGAATGATCTTGCGGAAGACTGGCTCGCCCGGGTGGAGCAGTTGCCCATGGCCCTTCGTCGCCGGCTGGGCAGCTTTTCCGCCACGGACTGGGAGCAACGGCAACAGAGCCTGGCCCAACAGGGGCTCAGCGCCGATGTGCTGGAGCAGCTGATCTCCGGCAGCGCCCAGACCCTCCTGCCCACCCGCTCCAGCGGCGGCATTCCTGCCGAGCCCTATCGCCAGCTCTGGTACGCCGCCGCCGTGCAAATCCTGGAAAACCTCTCCATTGAGCCGATCGACGCCCGCCCCCAGGTCACCCAGCTGTTGGCGGCGGATGTGCCAGCCAACGGGGCTCGGCTCTTTCCCATCCGCCTGCCCCCGGGCCACGCCCTGGTGCTTGGCGTCAATGGCACCCCCCTGCTTCAGATGAGTGTCTATGCCGCCGATGGCCGCTCCCTGGCCCCGAGGGGTCCCCTGCGGGTGGTGAATCTGGGGGTTTTGCAGGGTTCGCCGGTGCAACTGCTGGTCACCAACGAAGGGGTGGCCCCCTCCCGCATCAGCCTCTCCCTGCGGGCCGATCCACCGCCGCCCCCTGCCGTGGAGACCACACCGGCCTCTCCGAACGCCGGCACTGCCCCGCCCGACGGCGCCCCCCCCACGCCCTCTCTGGACGACCCTGCCGGCGTCCCGGCCCCCGGCCCGCTGCCGCCGCCTGGCACCCCATCGGGAGCCGCCCCGCCGGCCGCCCCATCCGTTCCCGGTCCACCGACGCCCCCGTCGCCTGGAGAGGCCACGACCACCCCCTGAGAGCTCCCCGGGAGCTCGTCCAGGGGTGTCTGGAGTCGCCGCCGGGTTAGATCCTGGCGATGGCCGCTCGGGTTTCCTTGGCTTCCTGCCGGCGCTTTTCCTCGTGTCGCTTGTCGTGCAGCTTGCGTCCTCGCCCCAGGCCCAGGGTCACCTTGATCCAGGAGCCCTTGAGGTGCAGGTTCAGGGGAATCAGGGTGAGCCCCTTCTGCTCCAGAGCCGTGCGCAGTTTCTCAATCTCCCGGCGGTGGGCCAGGAGGCGCCGCACCCGCAGGGGTTCATGGTTGAAAAACCGACCCGCGTGGCTGTGGGGGGAGATGTGCACGTTGTGCATCTGCAGTTCGCCCTGGCGGATGAGGCAGAAGCCATCCCGCAGGTTGCAGTGTCCGGCCCGGATCGACTTCACCTCCGTGCCCAGCAGCTCGATGCCTGTTTCCAGGGTTTCGAGAATCTCGTATTGGTGACGGGCAAAACGGTTGTCAGCCAGGAGCCGCTGGGATGATGGCCCTTTGGCGGCGCCGCCTCCCCGTCTCCCTGGCCCCTTGGCCATCACGCCTCCATCACTCCGTGGAGGTTAGGCGGTCGTCCGAGAGCCGCTGGCGCCAGCAGCGATCCCTCTGGCGGAGCCCGGTACCCTCCCCCCATGGCCATCGTCTCCTCCCAAGCCAGCCCCTCCCCTGGAGAGGGGCCCGCCCGCCCTGGCGGGCCCCGTGGTTCCGGCCGCTTGCTGGATGCCCGTGAGCGTCTGGAGGGGGAGGAGCCCGCCGACGCGGAAGGTCTCCAGCGGGAGGACGGCCTGCGTCCCCGTCGCCTGGCCGATTACATCGGCCAGCGGGACCTCAAGGAGGTGTTGGGGATTGCCGTCACGGCCACCCGAGGGCGCGGCGAGGCCCTCGACCATGTGTTGTTGCACGGGCCGCCGGGCCTGGGCAAAACCACGATGGCCCTGGTGCTTGCCGAGGAACTGGGGGTGCGCTGCCGCATCACCAGTGCGCCGGCCCTGGAGCGTCCCCGCGACATCGTCGGTCTGCTGGTGAATCTGCAACCCAATGATGTGCTGTTCATCGATGAGATCCATCGACTCAACAGGGTGGCCGAGGAGATTCTCTATCCCGCCATGGAGGATTTCCGTCTCGACCTCACCGTGGGAAAGGGCACAACCGCCCGCACCCGCAGCGTGCCTCTCTCCCCCTTCACCCTTGTGGGCGCCACCACCCGGGCCGGCTCCCTGAGCTCCCCGCTGCGCGACCGCTTTGGCCTGATTCAACGGCTGGAGTTTTACGAGTTGGAGGATCTCCAGGCCATTGTGGCCCGCGCCGCCCGGCTGTTGGCCCTGGATCTGGAGGAGGAGGCGGCCCGGGAAGTGGCGCGCCGTTGCCGTGGCACCCCCCGGATCGCCAACCGTCTGCTGCGCCGGGTGAGGGATTTCGCCACGGTGCGGGGGGCGGGGCGCATCGGCGTGGAGCTGGTGGCCACCGCCCTCCAGCTCCACCGGGTGGATGCCCAAGGGCTCGACGCCAGCGACAGGCAACTTCTGCGCCAGCTGGTGGATGGCCACGGCGGTGGCCCAGCCGGACTGGATACCCTGGCCGCGAGCCTGGGCGAAGATCCCGCCACCTTGGAAACCGTTGTGGAACCCTTTTTGTTGCAGCTTGGTTTTTTGCGGCGCACTCCCCGGGGCCGGGTGATCACGGAGGCGGGCCGGGCCCATCTCCACGCCCCCGGGGAGACCTGGGCATGATTCCGCGGTTGGGCCTTGGCTGGGTCCTCGCAGTGGTGCTGGTGCTTTTCCAGGGCCTGGCGCCCCTGCCCCTGGCCGCGGCGGAGCTCGCCCAGGCCTGGACTGTGGCGGGATCGCCCAAGGAGCGGTTTGACCGGGCCCTGGCGGCCAGCCAGGAGGGGCGACTGGGGGAGGCCCTCGCCCTTTGGTCCGAGGTTCTGGAGGCGACTCCCCGGGATGCGGCGGCCTGGAGCAACCGGGGCAACGTGCGGCTGATGCTGGGGGATGCGGAGGGGGCGATTGCCGATCAAACCCAGGCCATGGGGATCGAGCCCGACGAACTCGACCCTCACCTCAATCGCGGCACCGCCGAGGAAGCCCTCGGTCGCTGGAAGGAGGCGGAGGCTGACTACCGCTGGATTTTGGCCCGGGATCCCCAGGAATCCGCGGCGCTTTACAACCTGGGCAACGTGCGCGGTTCCCTCGGGGATTGGCAGACCGCCCAGGCGTGCTTCAGCGCCGCGGCGGAGTCCCGTCCCGGCATGGCCATGGCGCGCTCCAGCGCGGCCCTGGCCACCTTCCAACTCGGTGATGCCACCACCGCCGAGCGCGACCTGCGCTCCCTCATCCGTCGCTATCCCCTCTTTGCCGATGCCCGCGCCGCCCTCACGGCGGTGCTGTGGCAGCGGGGGGCTCGGGGGGAAGCCGAGAGCCACTGGGCCGCGGCATCCGGCCTGGATCCCCGCTACCGCCAGGAGGAATGGCTGCTTCAGATACGCCGTTGGCCCCCGGGGGCGGTGCAGGCTTTGCAGCAGTTCCTCACCCTGGCCGCTTGACGGCGCTCCAGACTCGTCAATCTGTCCCGACCTCCCAGCTCCCACCCCACCGTGCCGGCCGCCGCTCCCGTCGATCTTCTCCCCCAGGCGCTCAGTGCCGCCCTGGAGGATGCCCTCCCCGAGCTTGTGCGCCTGCGCCGCCACCTCCATCGCCACCCGGAACTGAGCGGCCACGAGCAACAAACGGCTGCCCTGGTGGCTGGGGAGCTGCGCCGCTGGGGTTGGGAGGTGCGGGAGGGGGTGGGGCGCACGGGGGTGGTCGCGGAATTGGGCCCCAGCGACGCTCCCCTGGTGGCCTTGCGCACCGACATGGATGCGCTCCCCATCGAGGAACGCACGGCCCTTCCCTACGCCTCCAGCCAGCAGGGCCTGATGCACGCCTGCGGCCATGACATTCACACCACCCTCGGCCTGGGGGTGGCCCGTCTCCTGGCCCGCCGCCCGGAGGGGCTGCCCTGTCGGGTGCGCCTGTTGTTTCAGCCCGCCGAGGAAACCGCCCAGGGGGCCCGCTGGATGCGGGAGGCCGGGGCGATGGAGGGGGTGCGGGCGATCTTTGGCGTGCATGTCTTCCCCAGCCTGCCGGTGGGGAGCATCGGCGTGCGGGCGGGCAGCCTCACCGCCGCCGCTGGGGAGTTGGAAATCGAGGTGCTCGGCGTGAGCGGCCACGGAGCCCGCCCCCACCAGAGCACGGATGCGATCTGGATCGCTGCCCGGGTGGTGAGTGGTCTGCAGGAGGCGATCAGCCGACGCCTGGATCCCCTCCATCCGGTGGTGGTCAGCTTCGGTCGGATCGAGGGGGGCCGGGCCTTCAACGTGATCGCCGACCACGTGAAACTGCTGGGCACGGTGCGCTGCCTGGATTTGGAGGTGCACGATCGGCTGCCGGCCTGGATCGAGGAGACCGTCCACGCCCTCTGCCGCGGCCATGGGGGTGAGGCCCGGGTGCATTACCGCTGCATTTCCCCCCCGGTGCACAACGAACCGGCCCTCACCCAGCTGGTGGCGGATGCCGCCGAGGAGTTGCTGGGGCGCCCGCGGGTGCTGTGGTTGGAACAGCCTTCCCTGGGGGCGGAGGATTTCGCGGAGTTGCTCCAGGGCACGCCGGGCACCATGTTCCGTCTCGGTGTCGCTGGCCCCGGGGGATGCACACCCCTGCACAGCAACACCTTCGCCCCCGATGAGGGCTGCCTGGCGGTGGGGGTGAAGGTGCTCACCCTCAGCCTGCTGCGGTGGGGCCAGGGACAGGGGCGCCACCAGCCCCTCGCCGCGGAACCGGCCCACGCGTCATGAGCCGCTCCCCCCGATCGATGGTGGAAAGCGACGGTCTGCCCCCATCCCGATGCACGGCGGATCTCCTCGCCCTCTCCTCGCCGTTGTTGATCTTGCTCGCGTTGGTGTCGATGCTGCAACGGGGTCCCTCCATTCGTCTGCAGGGAGCCCCCGCCCTGTTGATCGGCTGTGGTTTGTTGGTGTTCAGTCTGTTGCGGCGGCGGCGGCGGCGATCCATGTTGTTGCGCGTGCTCCGTGAGCCGGGCCCTGGCCATCCCTGATCGGGGGGCCGTCGCTGGCCAACGCCGCAACACCACGCGGGCGACAAGGGATGTTGGAGGGCATTGCTAGCGTGAACGGCTTACCTGCCTGCCCTCCGTGCCGCCAGATCATGCAGCCATCCGGCAGGCCATCGCTTCCGCCGATCCCGCCCTCGCCATGCCTGCCCTGGTGAGCCTGCGGGAGTGGAGCAACGAGGAGGCCACCCCATTGTTGCTCCTGGGGCTGGAACAGACGCCATTTGTGATTCG